>JASFRE010000097.1:0-10833 GCA_050115055.1 Candidatus Eiseniibacteriota bacterium
GATGCCCGCGAGATCGAGGTCGAGCGCGAGGAGAACGGCAGTCCCGAGCGCCCGCGGGAGGTCGCCCGATCTCCGGTGGGCTCCAGGCCGTGAGTACGACACCATGATCGAGTCGCTGTGGGTCGCGATCGGTTTCCTGGCACAGCTCGTGTTCACCGGTCGCTTCGTCGTGCAGTGGATCGCCAGCGAGCGCCGGCGCGAGAGCACCGTCCCGGTGGCCTTCTGGTACCTGAGCCTGGCCGGCGGGATGATGCTGCTGGCCTACGCCGTGTGGCGGCGCGACCCGGTCTTCATGCTCGGCCAGTCAGTCGGTCTCGTCGTCTACGTGCGCAACCTCATGCTGCTCGGCCGGCGACGTGCGACCGGACGCGTGTCCGACCTGGCGCTGCCGCCGCCCGCGGCGGGCTTCCTGCGCGGCGCGGCGGCCTGGCTGCCGCTGCTCGCGGTCGGTGTCGTCCTGGCGTTCGCCTTCCAGGGATCCCGCGGACTCACCGAGCCCGACGAGGGGCGCTACAGCGAGGTGGCGCGCGAGATGCTGGTGACCGGCGACGTCCTGTCGCCGCAGCTCGACTTCAAGCCGCACTTCACCAAGCCGCCGCTGACCTACTGGTGCATCGCCGCCTCGATGCGGCTGTTCGGGCCCGGCGAGTGGAGCGTGCGCCTGTTCCTCTCACTCGCCTACCTGGGGACCGTCCTCCTGGTGGCGCGCACGGCGGCCGACCTGTGGGGCCGGCGCACCGGGATCGCCGCCGGCATCATCTACGCCACGTCGTTGACGCCCTTCGTGGGTGCCAGCATCGTGACGCCCGACACGTTGCTCGTCCTGTGGCTGGCGCTGGCGGTGTGGGCGTTCTTCCGCGGCGCGCGCGCCCGGAGCGCCGCGGCGCGCCGGAGCTGGCCGCTCGTGACCGGTGTGGCGTTCGGCCTGGCGTTCCTGACCAAGGGACCGCCGGCGCTCCTCTTCCTGCCCGCCATGCTGCTGGCGCGCCGGTTCTTCTGGCGCCGGAGCGACGGGGCGGCGCCCGTCCTCAACGTCGGCGGTGTCGCCGCCTTCCTGATTCTGGGCGCCGGATGGTACGTCCTCGTCGCGTCGCACCATGACGGTCTCCTGGGCTACTGGTGGCGCGACGAGATCCTCGGGCGCCTCGCCGGCCAGCACCACCGCAACCCGGAGTGGTACGGGCCCCTCGTCATCTACGGACCGGTCCTGACGCTGGGCGCGCTGCCCTGGTCGCTGCTCTGGCCGCGTCTCTGGCGCCGGCTGTCCGGCCCCATCCGCGCGCTGGGCTGGCGGCGCGCGCTCCAGCGCCGTCCCGAGGCGGCATCGCTGGCGCTCCTCGTCGTCGTGCCCCTCGTCGTCCTGTCGCTGGCCCGCTCGCGTCTGCCGCTGTACGTCTTGCCGCTCTTCATCCCCCTCGCCCTCGGCACGGCCCGCGCCGCCGTGCACCTGTTCGAGGAGCGGCAGGCGTCGCCGGTTCGGAGGCACGTCTGGGGGATTCGCCTGGCCAGCTGGTGCGTGTTGCTGATGGTCGCCCGCCTCGGGTACGCCTGGCATCCCGGCTCTCGAGACGCGCGGCACCTCATGGCCTCGCTGCCCGCATCGCGGGACGCCGAGATCGTTGTCGCCGACGGCCACGAGCACTACGGTCTCGGCTTCTACTCCGGGCGCGATCTCGTCTACGCCATCCCATCGCTCGATGCACCGTGTGCCGACGCGATCCGCGAGGCACCGGCGCCAGGCGAGCAGACGCTCGATCGTCGCGACGTCGGGGCGGCTCTCGGTGGGCCGACGCTCGAGGAGGAGGTCTGCGAGCACCGGCAGCCCGGCTGCCACCCGCACCTGTTCCTGGTAGCGCCTGCGGTGGCCCCCGGTC
This sequence comes from Candidatus Eiseniibacteriota bacterium, assembly GCA_050115055.1. Taxonomy (GTDB): domain Bacteria; phylum Eisenbacteria; class RBG-16-71-46; order CAVPCR01; family CBDCWB01; genus JASFRE01. The sequence goes on from JASFRE010000097.1 coordinate 1,875, forward strand.
TGCTGTCGAGGCTCGACGCGGTCGATGCGACGGTCCTCGAGACCCGCGAGCTCCAGGGCCTCGTCGCGGTGCTGACGGCAGGGACCACCGGAGCGACGACCACCGGCGGCGCCAGCCGTCCCCGGCGGGAGGACCGTGTGCCCGACGGTGTGGCGGCGCCGGCCACGCGGCGAGACGGGCGGGCGCTACGACGCGGCACCTGATCCTGTGAGAGGTTGACGCGATGACATCCGACCTTCCGAACATCGGCAAGATCTCGCCGGAGGTTTTCGACGAGGTCATCCTGCCTCACCTCGGCCGGCGGCGTCCCGATGTGCTCGTCGGACCGCACCACGGGCTGGACACCGGCGTCATCGATCTCGGCGGTGGACGGGTCATGGCCATCACGACCGATCCGGTGTTCGTCGTGCCGCCATACGGCTGGGAACGCTCGGGCTGGTTCGCGGTCCACATCCTGGCCTCGGATGTTGCGACCTCGGGGCTGCCACCGACCCACATGACCATCGATCTCAATCTGCCCCTGACGATGCGCCGGACGGAGCTCGAGCGCCTGTGGAAGCGCGTGCACCAGGAGTGCGAGACCCTCGGCATCGCGATCGTCGCCGGACACACGGGACGGTACGAGGGCTGCGAGTATCCCATGGTGGGCGGTGCCACCGTGATGGCGATGGGGAGCGCGGACCGGTACGTGACCCCCGCCATGGCGCGGGAGGGCGATCAGGTCATCGTCACGAAGGGGGCCGCCATCGAGGCGGCGGGGCTGTTCGCCGTCACCTTCCCCGAGATGATCGAGGAGCGCCACGGCGCCGCGTTCGCCCGTCGCGCCGCGGACCTCTTCTGGCAGATGTCGGTGGTGGACGATGCGATGGCGGCCGTGCGCGCCGGCGTGCGGGACGACGGCGTCACCTCCATGCATGACGCCACCGAGTGTGGTGTCTGGGGCGGCCTCTACGAGATCGCGCGCGCCTCCGGGACCGGCATGGTGATCGAGAAGGAGAAGGTCATCGTGCAGCCGGAGGTGGCGGGCATCTGCGAGCTGTTCGGAATCGACCCGTACAGCTCGATCAGCGAGGGGACGCTGCTCATCACCTGCCGGCCCCACCGGGCGGATCGCGTCGTGGAGCTGCTGCACGAGCGGCGGATCCCGGCCAGCATCGTCGGAGAGGTCTGTCCGGCGCGGAAGGGAATCCGGCTCATCGAGGACGGGAAGGAACACCCGCTCGAGCACCCCCGTATCGATCCGTTCTGGGCCGCCTTCGGCGCGGCGGCGGCCAGGCGGTGAGGCCGCGCTTCGAGGCCGGGCGAAGCCGGGTCTGCGTGATCACCGACTCGACGCTGTCCCGCGGGAGGTCGCATGAGGAGGTGGTGCGGGCGGCGCTGGCGGGTGGTGCCGACCACGTCCAGCTTCGCGACAAGACACTGAGCTCCCGCCGCCTCTACGAGCTCGGGCTCCTGCTGCGGAAGCTGACCCTGGCGCACGGCGCGCTCTTCTTCGTCAACGACCGTCCCGACATCGCCGCCGCGGTCGAAGCCGACGGCGTGCATCTGGGCGCCGAGGATCTGCCGGTCGACGCGGCACGACGCCTCTTCGGCCGACGCCTGCTCGTCGGCGCCTCGGCACGCACCGTCGACGAGGCGATCGCGGCGGCAGCGGCGGGTGCCGACTACCTCGGCCTGGGTCCCGTCTTCGAGGCTCGCGGCTCGAAGCCGGACGCCGTCCCTCCGGGTGGGGTCGAGCTCGTCCGCGCGGTGCGCGCCGTGTGCCGGATCCCGATCCTGGCGATCGGCGGCATCCACGCCGCGAACGTCGAGCCGGTGATCCGGGCCGGCGCCTCCGGCGTCGCGGTGATCTCGGCCATCGTGGCGGCGGAGCACGTCAGCGGCGCCGCCGAGCGCCTGCGAGACGCCGTCCTCCAGGCGCGCGGCGCGGAGCCGCCTGCCGCACCCTAGTCAGCCGCGGGCATCGGCCAATGGGCGCACCCGCGCTACCCTCGGGGGGCGCCCTGGTTGCGTGATTGCCACCGCATCGGGACCGGCGCGCCGCGTCGAGGCTTCTGCGCGCGCGGGAATCGTGTTCGGAATACGTGAGTTACGCGGGTTCTTGGGTCACCCCTCCGGCATGGCACGCATGCTGCCCCTGGATCGGAGCGCCGGGTCGCGGTCACCACGGGGGATGGGCAGATCGGGAGCCAGCGTCCGGGGGGAGCCGGGGCCAGGGGCGTGCATCGATTCCCAGGAGGAGGGAAGAAGCCATGCGTCCCGCCATCCCGTCCAGGATCCTGCTCACGACGGACTTCTCCGACAACGCCCGCTGCGCCTATCCCTACGCCCTCGGTCTGTCGGCGCACCACGGGGCCGCGCTCCATGTCCTGCATGTCATCACGGCGTTCGCCGAGCACGAGCAGGTCCCGGGACTGCAATCCTACGCGGAGAACATGGAACGGACGGCGCGCACCAGTCTCGAGGAGCTCGAACTCCCCGCGATCGAGCCGGTCCGTATCAGCCGCGAGCTGGTCGGGGCACCGTCGGTGCCATCCGGCATCGTCGCCGTGGCGGAGGAGCGCGACGCCGATCTGATCGTCATGTCGTCCCACGGCCGTCGCCGGGTGACACAGCTGCTGATGGGCAGCACGGCGCGAAGCGTCATCGCCCTGTCCTCGAGGCCGGTGTTCTGTGTGACGTGCCGCGAGGCGGGCGTGCTGCACGCGCACGGGGACCAGGTCGAGATCGCGCGGCTCCTGGTGCCGACCGACCTCTCTGAGGAATCCTCCCGGGCGCTCGATCTTGCCATCGAGTACGCCGAGCACTGGGATGCAGAGATCCACATCCTGTCGATCGCCTCCCACGAGGTCGTGCCGGTCTTTTTCGACCCTCCGGTGGTATCGATCTACGAGCTCGACCGCACCATCCGGCGCCGCATCGCGGATCGGCTGGAGCGCTATGTGGAGCGGGCGAGATCACGGGGCGTGGCTGTCCAGGCCACGCTCGAAGAAGGCGCGACCGCCAGGGCAATTGCCCGGTATGCGGGAGATCGTCGCACCGACATGATCATCATGCATCGTGGTCGGGTGGGCGAGCCCGGTCACCACCCGGGCTGCGTGACCGATTGCCTCCTGCACGATGCGCCGTGTCCGATGCTGGTGGTCTAGCATCGACGCGCAAGGGAGCGGGGACGGTTCCCCGCAGGGGCCGCGCGGGCGCCGGGACGACTCCCGGATCGCTCGTGACCGAGGGGAGGAGAACGATGCCCAACTCAGGCCTGACCACCTATGAGGTGTTCAAGGTCCTCCGACCGGAACAGGTGGATGCGATCAGCAATGTGGCCGAGCAGATCAGCATGAAGGCGGGAGATACGGTCTATCGCCAGGGCGACCAGGCTGATCGCATCTACGCCGTGCTCGAGGGACAGGTGGCGTTGCGATTGCCGCGCCAGGACGGCGTGAGCCTGCTCATCGAGGAGCTGACCGGTGGATCGCTGTTCGGCTCGTGCGTCTGTTTCGATCTGCCACACTACGCCCTCACCGCCCTGTGCACGGAGGACTGCAGGTTGCTGTCGATTGACGCGGCAACGCTCAAGAGGCTCATGGAAGAGGATCTCTCCATGGGGCACGCGGTGCAGACCTTGCTGTCTCGCACCTATTTCCAGCGCTACATCAACGCCATGCGGAACCTCCAGGCGATCGTGCAGGCGCTGCCCCTCGAGGCGGAGTAGGGGTTCTCTGGCGCGGGGAGGGAGATCAACGCCCGGCACATGTACACCTATGGCCCCGTCCCGTCACGCCGCCTCGGTCGCTCGCTGGGCGTCAGTCCGATACCCGCCAAGACCTGCTCGTACTCCTGCGTCTACTGCCAGCTCGGCAGGACAGACCATCTGCAGACGGAGCGGCAGAGCTTCTTTCCTCGCGAGGAGCTGCTGGCCGAGATCGAGGCCAGGGGCAGGCAGACCGATCCGGACTTCGTCACCTTCGTCGGCGACGGCGAGCCGACGCTGTGCGCCGACCTCGGCTGGCTCATCGGACGCACCCGGGACGCGCTCGGCTTGCCGGTTGCGGTGATCACCAACGGCTCGCTGCTCTGGCGTGAGGACGTGCGCCGCGATCTGGGTGCCGCCGATGTCGTCATCCCGACGCTGGATGCCGGCAGCGCCGCGACCTTCCGGAGGATCGACCGACCCCATCGCAGGATCGGTTTCGGCCTCATGCTGGACGGCCTGATCGAGTTTCGCCGCGGGTACCGCGGGCGGCTGTGGCTCGAGGTGATGCTCCTGCGGGGCCTCAACGACCGCCCTGCAGAGCTGGCGAGCCTCCGGCGCGCGGTCGAGCGGGTGCGCCCCGACTCGGTGTCGATCCTCACGCCCATCCGGCCGCCGGCCGAGTCCTGGGTCCGTCCGCCGACCGCCGAGTCGATCGTCGAGGCACAGACGACCATCGGCCAGGCGATCGTGATCTCGGGACTCGAGGCGGGCGAGTTTGGACTCGAGGAGTTCACGGGTGCGGCCCAGGCCATCATGGAGATCGGCAGGCGCCATCCGCTACGACTCGAGCAGGCCAGGAGGATCGAGGCCCGGTTCTCCGAGCCGGGTGCCACCGCACGACTGCTGGCCACCGGGATGCTGGTCCAGGTCGACCACGGCGGAGAGCAGTACCTGCTGCCGGCCGGCTTCTTGAGGGACCGCTAGGGATCGGGGCGCGCGGTCGAGCCGGCCGGGGGGGCATCCTTCGAACGGCCCGGGACACGGCGCGGCGTCGCGATCCGGTCCCGCGCCGCCGCCTCCGCGCGCCCAGGACCCTCCTACAGGCACTCCCTGGCCAGGAACTTCGCCGACGCGCGAGCCATGAGCTTGCCGTCCTGCTCCAGCTCGGCGCGGACGAGAAACAGCGGGTGAGCGTTCCTCTCGAGGGTGGCGCGGACCACCGCTGCTCGCTCGAGGAGCACGGGGGCGAGGAACCGCACCGTCAGCTCCGCCGTGACTCCGACGACGCCGATCGAGAACAGCACGTTGGTCATCGCGGCGTCGAGGAGGGCCGAGATGACGCCTCCGTGCAGGGTCTTCGCGTAGCTCTGAAATGCCTCGCGACAGGTGAACGCCGCCAGGACGGAGCCGTCCGACTGGAGCCTGAAACGGAGTCGCAGGCCAACCGGGTTGGCACGACCGCACAGGAGGCAATCGGCGTGCTCCGTGGCGGCGAGCGCCTCCAGGGTGGACTGGCTTCCGTTCACGTCGCCGAAGGACGGCGTCGACCGCGTGGGTGACAGGGTCTCCGTGGAATGGGCGGTCATCGAGACAGCCTTTCAGGATCTACCGTGCCAGGGGCGAGCTGGACGGCGGCGTCGCCGAGGCCGACACGTCGGTCGCGGATCGTCGCGGCGCGCGCCACCGGCAGTCGCCGCTCGACGCTTGGCGCCACGGCGTTCGCGCTTGCCAGCTCAGGTGACCGCATCGCGCACCCGCCTCCAGAGCGCTCGCATGTCCGCGGCGGCCGGACCGTCGCCGTTCTCCACGACGGCGATCTTCCGCACCTGGGCGGAGGTGACCGCCTCGTCGTAGCGGATGCGCCCGAGAAGCGGCACGGCGAGCCGGGCGGCCTCGGTCTCGATTTCCTCGGCGACCCCGGAGTTCAGGTCCGCCTTGTTGATGCAGAGCGCGGTCGCGACCCGGAGCTGCCGGCACAGCTCGGCGACGCGCCGGAAGTCATGCAGCCCGGAGAGCGTCGGCTCGGTGACCACGAGCGCCATGCGGGCGCCGGTGATCGAGGCAATGACCGGGCAACCGATGCCCGGGGAACCGTCGCAGATCAGGAGCTCGAGCCGGTGGGACAGGGCCACGGCCTTCGCCTCGCGCCGCACCAGCGACACGAGTTTGCCGCTGTTCTCCTGCGCGATGCCGAGGCGTGCATGGATCATCGGTCCGCACCGCGTGTCCGAGACGAACCACTCTCCGTCCGCGGTGGCGACGAGGTGGACCGCCTGCTCGGGGCAGACGTCGGCGCACACACCGCAGCCCTCGCACGAGACTGCGTCGACCACGTAGTCGGCACCGGCGCCCCCGGCGGCGGTGCGGATGGCGTCGAACCGGCAGTGCTCCTCGCACAGGCCGCAGCCGGTGCAGCGGACGGGGTCGATGACCGCCGTCATCCCCCCGGAGAACGGCCAGCGCTGCCGCACGGAAGGGTCGAGCACCAGGTGGAGGTCGGCGGCGTCGACGTCGCAATCGGCCACCGCGGCCTGCTCGGCCAGCGCACAGAATGATGCGACGAGACTGGTCTTGCCGGTACCGCCCTTGCCGCTGATCACCACGAGCTCGCGGAGTTCGCGCTGCTGGCCGAGTTCGAGCTGCTCGGACGGTCGTCTCCCCGCGTCCGGGGTGCCGGCATGAGTCGGGATCGGGCGAGCCGGTTTCCGGGTCGGCCCGGGCTTCTGCGCGAAGGCCAGGTCGCGAAGCGTGTCGTGCAACCCGATGAAGAGCGGCTGCAGCTCCGGCAGAGCGACCACGGCCAGCTCTCCACGCGAGTAGGCGCGGGCGATCGCGCGGCTGTCCGGCAGGGTGAGGACGACCGGAAGGCGCTCGCGCGCGCAGTAGTCGAACACGGTGTCATCGGCGGTTCCCACGCGGTTGACGGCCACGGCACCGGGCAGACCGAGCGCGCGCACCATCTCCACGGCCAGCTTCAGGTCGTGCAGTCCGAAGGGCGTCGGCTCGGTGACCAGAAGGGCAACGTCGGCGCCCCGGAGAGACTCGATCACCGGGCACGAGGTGCCTGGCGGCGCATCGATCACCACCGTGCCCTCGGCCTGATCCGCTGCAAGCACCGCGCGGATCACCGGCGGTGCCATGGCTTCCCCGATGTCGAGCTTGCCGTGCAGGAAACGAACGGGACCTGCCGTTCCCTCCTCCACGATGCCGGTCACCCGCGGCACCTCGCGAATGGCACGGTCCGCACAGGCGAGGGTGCAGCCACCGCAGCCGTGGCACAGCTTGGGGAAGGTGACGACGGTCGTCGGCAGGGCGATGATGGCCGAGTACCGGCACGCCCGGCTGCAGGCTCCGCACAGGGAGCAGCGAGTCGGATCGATCTCCGGCACGGGGACCGCGACCTCCAGGCTGCGCTCGATGGTCGGCCGGAGGAAGAGGTGGCCGTTCGGCTCCTCGACGTCACAGTCGACGTACGTCGCTGGCAGACCCGCCTCGGCCAGGACGTGCGCCAGGCTGGTGGCGATGGTGGTCTTGCCCGTGCCTCCCTTGCCGCTGGCGATGGCGATGCGAAGCGACCGGCTCATCCAGGCAGACCTCTCCCGGAGCTGTCGGTTTGCAGTCCGAACGACAGGGCCTCGTTCGGGCAGGCACCGCAGCAGGCGCCACAGCCGATGCATCGCTCCGGATCGATGGTCGCGAGCGGATGGAGCGAGATGGCCTGCTCGACGCACGCGTCGACGCAGGTGCCGCACCCGCTGCAGCGCTGTTCATCGACCTCGGCGATCACGCGAACCTGCGGTCCGGGCCGCGGTCGAGGTGCCGTGGCGGCAGGCGGCCGCACGGCCGGGATCGTTGCCGGGCGCGGCTGACGGCGTGCACCGCGCAGCCGATCTGGAGCGGTCTCGAGGCGGCGACCCCGACCGCGCCCACGTGGCTGTCCATGCCGGCCACCGGCGCCCCGGCCGCCGCTGCCTCGGCAGCGGGCACCTCGACCGCCGCCACCGCCGCCTCCGCCCCCGCCGCCTCCGCCGCGGCCGCCGGGACCGCATGCGCGCACCACCTCAACCTCCCCCGCCGCCCATCCCGGCGTGGCCTGGCACGGTGGGCCCCGTGGCGGCGCGCAGCTGGCCGGACTTGAAGCGCTCCACGACCTCCGAGACAGTGCCGCTGCAACCGACATAGACGTCGATACCGGCGGCGCTCAACGTCTGGTGGGCATTGGGACCGCAGTTCCCGGTCAGGACTGCCCGCGCCCCGTGCCGTGCCAGCAGCTGCGCCGCCTGGATGCCGGCGCCGCCGGCCAGGGAACCGCTGCCGTTGTCAACGGCCTCGACGGACATGTCGTCGGTCTCGACCAGAACGAAGGTCGAGCAACGGCCGAACCGGGGATCCACCGTGGCTGACAGCGTCGAGCCGGTGGCTGTCGTCGCGACTCTCATCATTCGGTCTCCTCGCGCGTGGGTCGGTCCAGCCGCTGGAGTCTCGCCTTCACCTGGTCCAGCGCGCGCTCGAGGCTGGCCGCCTGCTGTCTCAGCCCGGCCAGCTCCTGCTCCAGCGGCAGGGCCGGCGGCGACCCGGCGTCGGGAACGGGCCCGCCCATCCGGGCGCCTTGCCAGCTCGTCAGGCCGGTCGCGCCAACCCCACCGCGGTGCCCCCAGCCCCAGCCTCCCCGGCCGCCCCATCCGCCCCTGCGGCCCCATCCACCGCGGCCGAATCCGGGCGCGCGTGTCCGCACGCCGGTCACGAAATCGGTGTCGTTGCACCACCCCATGGCTCGTCCGGTCATCGGGCCCTCACCCGCGGGTCCTGTACGATCTCCTCCTGGCATGTCCCTCCTCCTCTGTCGTGGGTGCGCTCAGGGGCGCTCCCGCTGCAAGGCCTCGCGGCGTCGTCCGGCGCCGCAGCCACGGTGTCGGTGACGCCGGTGCTCCGGGCTGCGGCATCCTGGCATCGAGAGTGACGACGTCGGCAAGGTACCGGCGAGGAAGCTCTCGATGACCTCCTCGATCTCGCCCGAGACGAAGCCGATGACGGTCACACCGCTGGCCTCCAGCTCGTGGTCCAGCGGTTCGGAGATGGCGCCGCAGATGAGCGTCTCGACGCGCAGCTCGAGCAGCCGATCGAGCTTGAGAGCGGGAGTCGGCGTCTCGATGTTCTCGACCGAGCGCGCGGTGACGGCCCCGTTCTCGATGGTGAGGATCAACGCCGTTCGACTCACGTCGAACACCGGTGAGATGCGTTCATCCCAGACCGTCAGTGCCGCTG
>JASFRE010000098.1:0-10804 GCA_050115055.1 Candidatus Eiseniibacteriota bacterium
TCCCGCTTGTGAGCTGCGGTGCCGGGTTCGTCAAGTACACCGACGTCGAGTTCAACCGCGCCGACATCGGCGACGCGTGGCAGCTCTACCTGTGGCGCGATCTCGGCGGCCTACCGAATGATGCCTGCGGGCTCGAGTGCGCGGTCGCAGCCGGCAACCCGCTGACCATTCAGAGCGACGGTCCCACCTGGGAGAGCTACAGCTGGGCCGCCGAGGGATGCCCGTGTCAGGCGACCAGCGGCGAGCGCCTGTGGGTCGGGATCGTTTACGTCCAGGTGGAGAGCGGCATCCCGGACTGGTACGTCGGTCGGCAGGAGGAGCCCGGCGGCTATGTCGACCATGGCTATGCCAACGTCTACGGAGCGCACGGCGACTGGGGCGACCTGGTCGACCTCGCCGGTCCGGAGTTCGGCAACCTGTGGGGCGTCCAGTACGCGGTGAGCACCGACTGCAGCCCGACCACGTCGATCCCGTCCGGCGACGGGGAGATCCGGGAGTCGAGCTGGGGGAGGGTGCGGACGCTCTATCGCTGAGTCTCCGCGACCCTGCTACACGTGGAAGTCACCACTCGGCGCGAACAGCCGGAACGGTGCCACCGGCCGAAAGCCGATCCTCTCGTACAGGCTGCACGCCATCGGTGACGAATGCAGCACGCCCAGCTCGTAACCGGCCTCCCGCGCCGCGTGGAAGCCCTCGAGCGTCAGGATGCGGGCCAGCCCCAGACCGCGGGCCTCGGGTCGCGTGACCACGCCGTACAGCCCGGCCGCTCCGGCATCCAGGTTGATGATCGCCTTGGACACCGGCACGCCGTCTCGCCAGGCCAGCCAGAAGCGCAACGCCCCCCCGGGGCGCCCGACGTCGAACTCCTTCGCCATGCCAGGTAGGAAGCGCACCGCCTCGGACGGCACCTGCCAGCGCCAGGCCACGAGGTCGAGGACGTGGTCGACCTCGGATGGGTCGCGCACCTCCCGGATCTCGATACCTGCCGGCGCGCCCGCCGTCTCCGGCAGGTCGTCGAGGCGCATCGCCATGCCCGGGCAGACCTCGGCCTCCTCGAGCCCGCGCGCGCGCAGCCGCTCGTCCAGATCGGCAGGTCCGGCCGAGGGATGCAAAATCCAGAAGAACGGCACCCGGCGCCGGCGGTAGTGCTCGAAGATGGCGTCGATGCGGCGGTCCACGTCGTCGCCCTCGTGGCCGCCCTCGAAGCGCAGCACGCCGTTGTAGGGCAGGGTGGGGATCGGCGTATCGAACCACAGGGCGCCTGGCGCCTCGTGCAGGGCGCAGCCGTCACCGCGGCCGAAGCGCGACCAGAGCGCCCACAGGTTCTCCTCGAGTGCGCGCCGGACGGCGGCCGGTGGTGGCGGTGCCGGGGTCTGGCTCATGCAGGGATCTCCTGGCGGGACCGAGGGGTGTCCCGCCCCGCACGACCGGGGGGAGCGGGAGCGTACGCCTTCGCGGGCCGCCGGGGCAATCGCTTCGGCCGGCGCTGGCCCGATCGAGGCGGCCACCGCGCGCGGGATCTCCTTGTGTTCCACATCTGTTGTGTCCAGCATGCGTCTGGCGGCGCATGCCACAGGGCGCGCCTGACAGCCGGCGGCGGCTCGGCCGGGAGCCCGGTGACCACGAAGCTCGTGGTCGTCGCCTGCACCGTCTGGCCGCGTCCCGCCCACCATCAACGGCGAACGAATCACCGTCCACCTCGCAGCGCGATTCCGCGCTCCTGGCACTGCGACCGCCCGCACCTCGCAGCGCGATTCCGCGCTCCTGGCACCGCGACTCCCCGTACCGCCACCGCTCGCCTCGCGCATCCCGATTGATCCGCCGCCCGCGCTTCCCTACACTACCGCCTCATGCGGGTGGTAGCGCTCCAGTCGGGCAGCAGCGGCAACTGCATCCACGTCGAGGCACGCGGCGTCCGCCTGCTGTTCGATGCCGGCATCTCCGGCAAGCAGGCGGCGCTCCGTCTGGCGGCGGCCGGCGGTGACATCCGTGCCGCCGATGCGCTCCTCATCTCGCACGACCACGCCGACCACGTGCGCTGTGCCGGCATCTTCCAGCGCAAGTTCGGCCTGCCGCTCTACGTCACCGAGCCCACGCTCCGCGCGGCCACCGCCGCGCAGGCGCTCGGCCCGCTAGGCGACGTGCGCCACTTCACCACCGGCGAGACCCTGCGCTTCGGCCCTGAGGGCCGGGTGCGGGTCGAGACCATCCCGACGCCGCACGACGCCGCCGACGGCTGCGTCTTCGTGGTCGACGACGGGCGCCAGCGGCTCGGCATCCTGACCGACCTCGGTCACGTCTTCGCCGACCTGCCGGCGGTCGTCGAGTCGCTCGACGCCGTCCTCCTCGAGTCCAACAACGACCTGGCGATGCTCGAGGCGGGACCCTATCCCGTCTTCCTCAAGCAGCGGATCCTCGGTCCCGAGGGACACATCTCGAACGACGAGGCGGCCGAGCTCCTGGTCCGGTCCGGGCGCCGCCTGCGCTGGGCCTGTCTCGCGCACCTGTCGGGGGAGAACAACACTCCGGCGGTGGCGCTGGAGACGCACCGCGCGATCGTCGGCGAGCAGCTGCCCCTGCATCTGGCCTGGCGCAGCCATGCCTCCGAAGCGCTGGAGGTCTGAGTGCGCGGGGCGCGGACGGGCCGGGCGTCGGACCCAGCGCGCCGATCACCGGTTCATCCATTTACTACTACAACAGTTGCCTGACACAATTGGAGCCTGGCCGACCCGCACGGCTGCCGCCGGCCCGGGTGGCCGTGGGCGTCGCGGGCGGTCCGGGGCGGCCACCCGCAGCCTGGTCGCTGGCCGTCGGGCCCGAATCGCCTTTCGAGCGAACCACCATTCTGTAGCCACTTGGCGCGGTGACTTCGCCCTGGATGAGAGCTCCGGATGCGCGGGTCCGGCGGGGGACCTGTGCTACAGTCCCCGTTGCGTCCGGCGCCCTGACGATGGCGCCGCCGTCGTGCGCGCCGACCGTCGACACCCGGCGGCTCGACACGGTCCGGGCGACCACCGTGTGACGAGGACTGCACCATGGCCTTCGATCTCGAAAAACTCTTTGTCGACGTCTTCGCGCCGCGTCCCGGCGATGTCGTCACCGTGCTCGTCGATCTGCCGACCGCAAGCAGCCCCGATCATCCGGCCTGGCATGCGCGCCGGCACATGGCGCGGCGCTGGCACAAGCAGATCACCGGCATGGCGTCGAGCTACGGTCTGCTCGTCCACCCGATCGTCACCTACGCCGCGACCGGCGCCAACAACGCCGATCTGCCGGCCGAGGGTCGATGGCGCGAGCAGCCCATCGCCCTCGAGCAGCTCCTGCGCGAGTCGACGATCGTCATCGCCATGACCGAGTTCTCGGCGACGGCGCCGCTCATCCACTTCGCACGCCGCTTCCCGCAGCTCCGCGTCGCCAGCATGCCGACCGTGGCCCCGGCCATGCAGGAGACGGCGCTCGCCGCCGACTACGCGCGGATCGCCGCCACCTGCGCACGGCTGGCGCCGCGGTTCGAGGCCGCTGCCGGCATCGAGGTCGAGTTCTCGACCGGTCACATCTGCTACTTCGACATCTCGAACCGCTCGCGGGCGCTCCTCGACGACGGCCGGCTGCATCCGGTGACGGCCGAGGATCTGGCCGCGGTCTCCGCGCCGACCAGCGCGGCCGCCGCCGCCGCCGCCGCGATCGCGACGGCCAACGACCGGGTCCGCAACCTGCCGTCCGGCGAGGTCTGCGTCTGTCCGCACGAGGGCGAGGCGAGCCGCACGGCCGGCGAGATCCCGGTCGCCATGGATGGCGAGCAGATGGTGTTCGTGGTCGAGCACAACGAGGTGATCGACGTGCGTGGCGACGGGCCGGCGGCGGCCCGCATGCTCGAGGCCTTCGCGCGCGAGCAGGCGCTCCGCAACGTCGCCGAGGTGGCCATCGGCTGCAACGAGCGCGCCGTCATCACCGGCAACGTGCTCGAGGACGAGAAGGCCGGCTTTCACTGGGCCTACGGTCGGAGCGATCACCTGGGCGGTGAGGTCGGGCCCGATCGCTTCTCGTCGCCGTCCGCGGTCAGCCACCAGGACGTGGTCTACGCCGCCGGCAGCCCGATCGTCTGCAAGCGGCTCGACTTCGTCGATCCCGACGGCACCCGCCACACGGCGATCGTGGAAGGGGCGCTGGTGCTCGGTACCTCGGCCAGCGGCTGAGGCGCAGCCGGGCCGGCCGCCGCGACGGGTACCCTAAGGCGCCACGAAGTGCTTCTGCCAGACCACGAAGTCGGCCAGCGCCACGGTGCCGTCGAAGGGCGGCGCGAGGTCACCGATCCAGGGCGGCGCACCGGTCACGAATGACTGCTGCCAGCGGGCGACGTCGGGCACGGCGATCAGGCCGTCACCGTCGATGTCGGGGCTGCGCGGTCCGCCCGCCGGCAGGGACCCGCCGCCCGCATCACCGCCCTCGAGGACCGTGAAGGTCACCCCCATCATCTTGACCACGACCTCGCACCAGTCGGCGCCGCCCCAGGTGAGGCTCTCGCGCCAGACCATCTCGCCATCCTGGTTGGAGTCGCTCTCGGGATGAATCTCGCTCGACGGACGGGTGCTGGGGCGCGTGCAGTCGGTGAAGTCGAGCCAGACCTGTGACGGGGGAAAGAAGGCGATCGGGTCGTTGTTGGCGTCACGCAGCCAGTAGCGGTAGGTGTAGACCGCGCTCGGGTCGACGGTCTGGTTGTTCGGGCTGGCCGCGAGGCGCTCCTCGCCGAAGGAGAAGATCGGGTCGGGGATGGGGTTGGCGCCGGCCGGCGCCACCGCTGTGCCGATCTCGAGCAGGACGAGGCCGATCAGGAGCAGCAGGTACCGGGAAACGGGGATCGAAGACATCGGGGACATCGGGGGCTCCAGGGCTCGTGTCCGGCGATGCGCCCGGGAGCGTCCCGGGACGTGGCCATCGCCGGACGATCATCCTGTCACCACTAGTATAGCCGATAGCTCGGATACGGGGCCCGCCGGTCGTCGGGCCGCTCGGTCGACGCGACCGGCAGCCGGCGCCGTCCTGCCCTGCGCGCTGGCCGGGGCGGGAAGGGTTCACCCCATCTCGAGGTTGATCTCCTTCATGTCGAACCAGACACCGGAGCCGGTCACCAGGTCGAGCTCCGCCTGCACGATCGCCAGGTGACCCTCCTCGATCTCGACGAAGCGCTCGAACAGCCGCCGGCCATCGGCATCGAGCGTCGCCACCATCTCCTTGTAGAAGTTGCTGGTCTCGACCTCGGCGGCGAGCGCCTGCTTCAGGAGCTCGATCTCGGCCCGCAGCCGGGCGTCCGGCGCCTCGGCGACCTTCTGGCGCAGCCGCTCGATGCCGGCCTCGACCGCATCGCGCGCCGGGATGCTGGTGCCGAGCCGCGCCACCGAGACCTTGCCGGTCGCCTGCCACTCGTCGAGGCGGGCCCGCAGGTACTCGAGATGGCTCATCTCCTCCTCGCACAGCGTCTGGAAGAAGCGCTTGCCGGCCTCGTCGGTCGCCTGCTGCATGGCATCGAGATACGTCTTGTGCACGCGTGCTTCGTACGAGATCGCCATCCGGATGGCTTCGTCGAGATTCATCGGGCTCTCCCTGGTTGAGGTCGGGGGCTACCGCGGCGGCGCGGCATCGCTGCCGGACCGCCCGGGCGTCACCGGCCGCGTGACGTCGTCCATCGCCGCGTCGGCGCCGGCCCCGCCCAGCCAGCCGCGCCGCCGGAAGAAGACGAGCATCGCCACCGCCGTCGCCAGCATGAAGCCGAGCACGAACGGGTAGCCGAACCGCCAGCCCAGCTCCGGCATGTTCCACGGCGACGAGGTGTCGAAGTTCATGCCGTAGAGCCCGGCCACGAAGCCGAGCGGGATGAAGATCGTGGCGATGATGGTCAGGACCTTCATCACCTCGTTCATGCGGTTGGACACCATCGACAGGTGCAGGTCCATCAGGCTGGCGCCGATCTCGCGATGCACATCGATCATCTCGGCCAGCTGGATCGTGTGGTCGTAGCAATCGCGCAGGTAGATGCCGGTCGTCTCATCGATGAAGCGGCTCTTCTCGCGCGTCAGCACCACGAAGACCTCGCGATGCGACCACACGAGGCGCCGCAGCTCGGCGAGGTCGTGCTTGAGGATGTGCAGCCGGCGCAGCTGTGCGTTGTCCGGATGGGCGAGGATGTCGGACTCGAGCGTATCGAGACGCTCGCCGTATTGCTCGAGGGTGGGGAAGTAGGCGTCGACGATCGCGTCGAGCATGGCGTAGGCCAGGTAGTCGGGACCCGACCCGCGGAGCCTCGGCGCACCCTGTCGCAGACGCAGGCGCACGGGTTCGAGGCAGTCGCCGGGGCGCTCCTGGAAGGTGACGATGAAGCCCTCACCCAGGAAGAGGGCGAACTGCTCGGACTCGGGCGGACGCTCGGGGATCGGCATGCGCGCGACGACGAAGACGTTGCTGCCATAGTCCTCGACCTTGGGCCGCTGGTGGACGTTGACCACGTCCTCGAGAGCCAGCCGGTGCAGACCGAAGCGCCCGCCGATCGCGGCCACGACCTCGGAATCTCCGAGCCCGTCAACGTTGACCCAGATGACCGGATGGAGGTCACGCAGCCGGTCGAGCTCGGCCAGGTCGGCGATCGGTTGCTCGACGAGGCCATCGGGACCGTAGGCGATCGCCGTGATGCGGGGCGGCGGTGCCTCGGGGTCGACGGCGAGGGTCCCCGGTGCAGTGCCCGGCCGCGTGCGGCGGGCGTGGAATCGGTGGCGCTTGCGCTTCGTCTTCATCGCTGGTCGGGCGGCTGGAAGATCTGACCCACGTCGACGCACGACGGGTCCGTCACCAGGTCCTTGCGGAGGCCGTCGACCTGTCCGGCGGGCACCGGCATGTAGCGGCCGCTGCCGCGCGCGTAGAGCGTGCCGTCCTCGCCGTGCAGCTCGGCGACGATGTCGAAGATGCGCCGGCGGCCGGCGGCCATGCGGGCGCGTGCCACGCAGGAGGTGCCGGCCTGGAGCGGTTGCAGGATGCGGATGGTGAACTCGGCCGAGTAGCAGGCCTGCTGGCTACCGACGTTGGCCGCCCAGGTCATGACCTCGTCGAGCACGGTGGCGATGAAGCCGCCGTGGATGGTGTCGTTCCACCCCGCGTGCTCGATGCGCGGCACGAACGGCATCTCGATCCAGTCACCGGCCAGGTAGCTCCGTGCCCGGAGGCCGATGGGATTGGCCTCGCCGCACACGTAGCAGGAGCGGCTCCAGGGGAGGGGACGACGGGTCTGGGTCTCGTCCGGGGCGGTCGCCGTGCGCGCCGCCTGCTGCTCGGTCACCGGTCCGCGCCCTCCATGCGGCTTGCCGGCCCGCGTCCGGCGGCGCGCGGCGCCAGCGACTTCACCATGTAGGTTCCCTCGAGGCGGTAGCCACGGTCGGCATAGTAGCGCCGCGTGCCCACCGAGGCAATCACCGCGACCCGGCGGTGACCGCGCCGCGCTGCCAGCTCCTCGGCCGCCGCCAGCAGTCGCGTGCCGAGTCCACGGTGTTGCGCTTCGCCGTGCGAACGATCGCCGATCGGCAGGGCCCGCCCGTAAATGTGCAGCTCGCGCACCAGCGCCGCACCGGCCAGCTCCGGCATGCCGAGCGGGATCGGGCGATCGGGCAACCAGAGCCGTGCGTAGCCGGCCAGCTGGTCCGGCGGATCGCCGGTCGGTCGCGTCTCCCCGGCGGTCTGCGCGGACGCGGGTCGGTCCTCCTCCGCCACCGTCGTCTCCGCCGCCGGCACCGCGGTCTCGAAGGCGATGAAGTGCTCCTCGCCGGCGGCGGTCGCGTAGCGGCGGACGCCGAGCGTCAGCGCCCCGGGCTCGAGCTGCCGGTCGCGCACCTCGCGGCAGCGGATACATCGACAGCGCCCTCCGGCGTCGGCCAGGTGCCGCTGCGCCTCCTGCCGCAGGTTCGACAGCCGGCAGCCGGCGACCACGTGGTGAGTCGGGATGTCACGATAGATGCGGTTGATGCGACACCACGGCGGCACCTGCGTCTTGGCGGCGGCGACCAGCTCGACGAGCGTCGCGTCGTCGTAGGGCGTGTAGCGGCCCTGGCGCCAGGCGTCGTGGAGGGGCGTGCCGCGCAGCAGCACGCAGGGGTAGATCTTGAGCTCGTCGGGGCGCAGGGCGGGATCGCTCCAGAGCCGCGCGAAGTCGGCGAGGTCGCCGGCCGGCGTCGCCCCGAGCAGGTTCGGCATCCAGTGAACGACGAGCTTCAACCCCGCGGCGCGCAGCAGCGTCAGCGCCCGCCGCGTGGTCGCGGCATCGTGTCCGCGGCGGTTGAGCGCCAGCACGCGGTCGTCGAGCGACTGGACACCGATCTGCACCTTGGTGACGCCGAACGCGCGCAGGCGGCGGATGCGCACCGCGTTGACCTCGTCGGGGCGCAGCTCGACCACCAGTCCGACGTTGCGGTGCGCGGCGGTTGCGTTCCACGCCTGCGCCTCGGCGAGAGTCGGCGCATCGCGACCGTTCATCGCGTCGAGGCAACGATGCACGAACCACTCCTGGTAGGTCCGGGGGTAGCTCGACCAGGTGCCGCCGAGCACCAAGAGCTCGATCTTGTCGGTGGGGTGGCCGTTCGAGTCGAGGGCGCTGAGGCGCGCCGCGACCTGCGCGTGCGGGTCGAAGTCGTGCTGGGCGGCGCGCTGGGCCCCGGGCTCGTCCGGCAGGTAGCTCTTCGGCATCGACGGATCGGTCGGGCAGAAGAGGCAGTCTCCCGGGCACGGATGGGGCCGCGTGAGCACGGTGACGGTCGCGACGCCGGAGAGCGTGCGGACGGGCTTCATGCGCAGCCGGCGCTCGAGCTCGGCGTCGGGTGCGAGATCGCCCCGGGCGCACAGCTCGCGATAGAGGCGGACCAGCAGGTTCTTCGAGAAGACGTGACGCCCATCGCGCGGGTGGCGGCGCAGGATGGCGTTCAGTGCCGGTCCGTCGAGGGCCGGCCGCGCGCGCATCTCCTCGAAGATGGCGAGCGCCGCCGCGTGATAGGGCGTGATGTCGTCCGGCAGACGCAGTCGCCGCCAGGCCGCGATGCTTTCCAGCGTGTGAGGCATGCGCCGCATTATACTGACCGGACACCGGATCCGTCCACGGAGCGCCCATGAAGAGCCGCGTTGCGCGCCGACTCGTGCGCCTGAATCACGCCTTCTACGAGGAGTTCGCGGCGAGCTTTGCCGGCTCGCGACCGGCGGTGCAACCCGGCTGGCGGCGGGCGCTGGCGGGGCGTCTGGGCGCACCGCCGCCGTCGCCGGTCGAGACCCCGCCGACCGGTAGCGCACCGGCGCCCGGCGCGAGCCTCCTCGACCTGGGCTGCGCCGACGGGCGCCTGCTCCGGGCGCTCGTCGAGCGGCGGCTGCCGCATGCCCTCGAGCGCTACTGCGGCGTCGAGCTGGGCGCCGCCTTCCTGGCGCGCGCCACCGCCGGTGGTGCGGCGCGCACGGCGCCGTTCCGCGTCGACTGGGTCGCGGCCGACCTGACCCGCCCTGGCTGGTCGGCCGGCGTCGCGACGCCGGCCGGCGGCTTCACCACGGCCACCTGCTTCGCGACCCTCTTCCACGTGCCGGGCCATCGCCGCCGCCTCAGGCTGCTGCGCGAGATCGGCGGCCACCTCGCCGCCGGGGGCTTCCTCGTGCTGTCGATCTGGCGCTTCCTCGAGCTGCCGCGCCTCAGGGCGAAGGTGGTTCCCTGGGCACGCGCCGGCCTCGGGCCGGATGACGTCGATCCGGGCGACCATCTGCTCGACTGGCGCCGCGACGGCCAGGGCCTGCGCTACGTCCATCACTTCGCGCCGGGGGAACTCGAGCGTCTGTGGCGCGCCGCGGGCTACCGGCTCCTGGAGTCGTTCACGAGCGACGGCGCCCCGGGCGACCTGAGCCGCTACGTGGTGCTCGAGCGCCAGGCGGTGCCGCCCCGCGCCCCTGCGCGCCGCGCCGGCCGCGAGTTGCCGGCCGGTGCTCGGGTCGGCTAGGATGCCCGGGGTCACGCCGGCACCGCGCCTCCCGGTCGCACCGGCGCCGGCCTCCGTCGCGCCGTCTCGCGCAGAGAGGAGAGGTTTCATGCCGCGATCGGTCCTGATCGGCAGCGCCAGCGAGATCCCACCCAATCCCGTCACCAACGACCAGCTCTCCCGGGTCATGGACACGAACGATGCCTGGATCCGGGAGCGCACCGGTGTCGTCGAGCGCTGCTTCGTCGAGGACGGGGTCTCGACCTGCGACCTCGGAGTGGCTGCTGCCGAGAAGGCGCTCGAGCACGCCGGGGTCGAGCGCTCGGAGATCGATCTGGTGGTCTTCGCGACGATGACCCCGGACCACTTCTTCCCCGGCAACAGCGGCCTCCTGCAGGCGCGACTCGGCCTCGGGAACATCCCGTGCTTCGACATCCGCCAGCAGTGCGTCGGCTTTCTCTACGGCCTGCAGCTGGTCGACGCCCACATCCGCTCCGGGATGGCGCGCAACGTGCTGCTGGTCGGCGCCGAGGTCCACTCGGGGTTCATGCCGTTCACGCACGATCAGCTCGATCACGTCTACGGGCGCAACGACACGCCACCCACCCCGGAGGAGTACGCGTGGAACTCGCGCTTCCGGCATCTCATGGTGCTGTTCGGCGACGGCGCGGCGGCGGTCGTCGTGCAGGCCCAAGACGGTGATGCCGGCTCGGACACGGCCGGCCGCGGCATCATCGACAGCGTCCTCCACTGCGACGGCTCGGACTTCGACAAGCTCTACGTGCCCGGGGTCGGCTTCCGCCACCGGCCCTTCGTCGACC
>JASFRE010000099.1:0-10801 GCA_050115055.1 Candidatus Eiseniibacteriota bacterium
CGTGGCCCCGGCGGCGTCTAGCGCTCCGCCGGCGCTTCGGGGGTCGCCTCGGGGGTCGCCTCGGGGGGCGCGTCGGGGGTCGCCTCGGGGGGCGCGTCGGCGCCATCGACGTAGCCCAGCGCCTCGAGCTGCCGGCGCAGCTGGGGATCGGGCCGGCGGGCGATCGAGTCGATGGCGCTCCGGTCGACGAGCCTCTCGTAGGTGTCGATGTAGCGCACCGGGTGCCGCCGCCAGAAGTCGTCCTCGACGAGCTCGGTGAGGACGCGTCCCGACATATCGCGGGCCACCGGCAGGCCGAGGAGCGCCAGCACGGTCGGTGTGATGTCGTGGATGCTGGCCGTCACCTCGGCACCGCGCCGGACCGGGCCACCACTCGCGACCAGCACTCCCTCGAGCCCGTGCTTGCCGCTCTGACCGACCGCGACCTGGTCGGTGGCCCGTGCGACCCGTTCGAGCTCGGCGAAGTCGGCGCGCGAGCGTGTGGCCGGCAGCCGCCCCGACGCCTGGAAACCATGATCGGAGACCACGAGGACCACGGTGCCGGGACCGACACGTGCGAGGAGCTCACCGAGCACCGCGTCGTTGTGCCGGCAGTAGGCGGGAATCAGCTCGTGGAGTCGCGCCGCCACGCGCTGGTCGACGCCGACGAAGCGCTGCGGCTCGAAGTAGTGCCAGAACGTGTGGCAGATCGGATCGAGCGCGATCAGGAAGACGGCCTCGAGATCCGGCTGCTCGCGGGTGTCGAGCAGGTGGAGCGCGATGCGCTCGTAAGAGCGCTGGGCACAGTGGGCGAACTTGAAGACGCTCAGACCGTGGGCGAAGATCGGGCTCCGCACGTCGAGGAACTCGCGGCGCTCGGCCGCCGTCCAGTCGATGAGCGCCTCGAAGTCCTCGAGGGGGGGATCGGCCGGGTCGATGACGAACGGCTCGAGCTCACCCTCGAGCTCCGGCGGAGACGCGCGGTGTTCGACCACCCCGCCGCCGGTCCACTCGCTCCACCGACTGCGTGCCATGCGATCCGAGACGATGTAGCCGTCGACCGCCTCGGCCGGCCAGGTCACCCACCAGCCGACGATGCCGGAGCTCCGCCCGAAGGTGCTCAGCATGTTCCAGAGTGCTGCCGTCCGCCGGTCGTGCACGCTCACCAGATGTGTGACGCCGCTGCCGCCTGCGGGTGACGGAGCGCTCGTCGCGGAACGGGCCACGAAGCCGTCGATGCCGTGGTCGGCGCGATGCCGGCCGGTCACCATCGTCGTCCACAGGGCGGGCGACTTCATCGGCTTCTCGGAGCGCAGCACGGCGCGCGAGCCGCGTTCGATCAGGCGTTCCAGGTGGGGCAGCTCGCCGCGCTCGAGCAGCGGGTCGAGCACGCGGAAGCTGGCGCCGTCGATACCGACGATCAGCACCTGGACGCCGGTCGGCGCGAGCCGGGAGGCGATCGCCTGGCGCGATGCGGTCTCGTCCCAGCTGTCGCCGCCGCAGCCGGTCAGGAGCGCTGCCAGCGCGATGGCGCATCCGGTGGCGCGCCGGTGTCGTGTCACGGGTCGAGTCCTCGCAGGTCGCTGGTGTCGGGACGACGCACGCCGGCGGGTCCAGACCGGAGAGGGCGCGGGGCGTGGCCGGAGCGTCGGTCACCGCGTGGCGCGATACCGGAGCGGCCGGCTCGCCCGGCGATCATAGCGAATCGGACGGTTTCCGAGGGCGCGGGGGGGACGGAACCCGGGAGCGCGGTGGGAGCGGCCGAGGTGGGGTGGCGCCGACCCAAAACGACGGGGCGCGGTGCTGCCTCCGCGCCCCCTCGTCTGGCGGTCCCGTCGACTGCGACGGCGCGGCCTCACCCTGGAAAGGCCACCGCCGCTGTCCGGTCACCGCCTCCTCGACCGACCGCAGCCCTGCACCACGGCCGGCCGTCCATAGAGTGATACCGTTACAATAGGCACCAAACCAGAACAGCAAGTTCCATACCGCCGCACCGGCCCCGGGACGGATCTGGGGTGGAGATCGTAACCTATTGTCATACAAAGGGTTATTTCGTGAGTTCCGACCCCGGGGCGAGCGCGTCGGGGCGGCATGGCGCCCCGAAGTGGTTATGAGCTACCCGGCCCGGCGCGCCAGGGACGCAATTGACTTATGTGCAACCGCTTACAGTGGGGTATCGAATATCCGGCTGGCATCCCGTGGCGAAGATCTGGTAACCGCCGCGGCTCAGCCAGCGTCCGTGATCCCGAAACGCCGCATCTTGTTGCGGAGCCCCTTGCGGGTCAGACCCAGGTAGGCTGCGGTCCGACTCTTGTTGCCGCTGTGCAAGGCGAGTCCCTCGCGCACCCGCGCCGCCTCGAGCGCGTCGACCTGCTCCTGCAGCGTGCCCTGGACGACCGGAACCGGCTGCGCGACCGGGTCCTGCCGGCCCAGACCGGCTGGCAGGTGAGCCGGCTCGACGACCTCCGCTTCGCGGCCGAGCACCGCCGCGAGCCGCATGGCGTTCTCGAGCTCACGCACGTTGCCCGGCCACTCGGCGCTCTCGATCAGCGCGCGAGCCTCGGCCGAGATGGCGCGCGGCGTGCCGCCCTGCTCGGCCGCGAAGCGGGACAGGAAGTGCTCGGCCAGCGGCAGGATCGAGTCGCGGCGCTCCCGGATGGGCGGTACGGTGATCGTGAAGTGATGCAGGCGGTAGAACAGGTCCTTCGAGAACGTGCCCTGCCGGACGTTCTCTTCCAGATTGGCGCTCGAGGTGGCGCAGATGACGCGCACGTCGAGGGAGCGCCGCCGGGTCGAGCCGACCGGCCGGATCTCGCCGCAGTCGAGAAAGTGCAGGAGGCCGCGCTGCACCGAGGAACCGGCCTTCTCGATGTCGTCGAGGAAGATGGTGCCGCCGTTGGCCTCCTCCAGCAGCCCGATCTTGTCGCTGGTGGCGCCGGTGAAGGAACCCTTGAGGTGACCGAAGAGCTCGCTCTCGAGCAGGGTCTCGGGCAGCGTCGCGCAGTTGAGCACCCGGAAGCCGCGATCGCGGCGCACGGAGTTGCGGTGGATGATGCGGGCCAGCACGCCCTTGCCGGTCCCGGTCTCACCCTGTAGCAGCACCCGGATCGAGCTGCCGCGGATCTGTGCAACGTTGCGCAAAATCTCGCGCACGTGACGGTCGGCGCAGACGAAGTCACCGAGCTCGAGATCCTGCGCGGGGTCACCGCCGACCTCTGTCGCGGCGCGTGCCATCCGTGACGCGATCCGCGCGATGAGCCCGGATAGCCGGCCGGCCAGGGTCGAGAGGATCTCCACGTCGGCATGGCTGAACGCCGCCTGCGGGTTGCGACTGCGGTCGCGGTCCAGGTAGAGGACCCACAGGCGGTCCCGTGCGTCGAGGACCGGCAGGACGGCGATCGAGCCGGCGGTGCGTCGCGCTGCCAGGCGGCCGGCCAGCTCGAGCTCCGAGCCGCGCGCATCGACCGCGAAGACGAGCGTCCCGGCGTGGGCACGCAGGAAGTCGGTCGCCGCCTTCAGGGCCTCGATGATGTCGCGCCTCTCGGCCAGCCGGAGGCCGCTCGCAACCTCGGTCTCCGTGCGATCACTCGACGACTGCGACGCCAGGAGCGCGCCGTCGGCGCCGACCAGCTCGCCGATCTGGTCGAGCAGCCGGCCGAAGGTCGGTGCCTCCTGCGCTCCCGGCCCGCCGGACGGATCCGGGCCAGTGTACGCGATGTTCTCGAGCAGGCTGACCAGACCGACGATTCGGTTGCACTCCGGCGCGGCGCCACGCAGGAGACGCTCCTCGATCCGACGCTGCAGGTCGGCGATGGCGGATTCGAGCGGCTCGCGATGCGTCGCCTGCTCGACGTGGTTCCAGGCCTGACGCAGCGCCGCCAGGGCCTGATCGTCCTCCCCGCGGCGATGCTCGATGTCGGCCATCGCCAGGTAGGTCGGCGCCAGACCGTTCGCATCGTCGATCTGATCGAAGAGGTGCGCCGCCTCGCGCAGGCGGTCGATCGTGCCGCGCGACGGCCGTGACGCCTCGAGCCGACCCTCGCTCGCCGCCCAGTCGCGGAGAGTCCGTGCCAGCTCCTGACGTTCACCCATGCGTCGCAGCTCGCGCGCTCCCTGCGCGAAGCGCTTCTCTGCTTCCGGGAAGTGTCCGCTGGCCGCCAGCGCCGCCGCCTCCACGCGTGCGACCGCGGCGCGCTCGAAACGGTCCGCGCAGCGATCCGCCAGCTCCCGGCAGGCGGCGGCCGTGGCGCCGGCGGCCTCGACGTGGCCGCGCTCGAGCTCGCACGTCGCCGCAAGCCGCAGCACGTGACAGGTCAGCTCGCCACCCGGAGCGATCAGCTCGGCGGCGCTCCGCGCCTCGTCGACCCGGCCCTGGCAGGACTCGAGATCGCCCCGGTCGAGGTCGATCCACGCCCGGCTCGTGGTGACGAGGATGGCCTCGCGGCGATAGCGGTGCGCCAGTGCCAGCTGCTCCGCCTCGGCCAGCCGCTCCGCCGCCGCGTCATGGTCGCCGAGCGCGCGATGCACGGAGGCGAGACCGAGCAGGCTGCGCACCTGGCCGAGCGGATTGCCGACCTCGACGCAGGTCTTCAGGGCTCGCCGGTACATCGACTCGGCCTCCTGCCACTCGCTGCGCTTGCCGTGCACGATGCCCAGGTTGATCCAGGCGGTGTAGCGCGTGTCGTAGTTGGCGGCCGTCGAGTCGAAGCCGAGCGAAGCATGGAAGCTGTCGATCGCCTGCTCGAAATCGCAGAGCGCCTTGTGAATGAGGCCCAGGTTGTTGTGTGCCCGGGAGAGGAGCGTCAGGTCGTTCGAGTCCTTGCCGAGGAGCAGTGCCTCCTCGAAGTGGCGACGCGCCCGCTGCAGGTCGCCGTCGCGGTAGGCGACGCCGCCGAGCAGGTTCTCGATCGCACCACGCTCGCCGGGATCCGGCGAGTCGACGAGCAGCGTGCGTGCGCGCAGGGCGACCTCGCGGGCGGCCGCGAGATCGCCGGTCAGGAAGTGCACCTTGGCGATCACGTAGGCGGCACGGCCCTCCTCGCGACGGTCACCCGCCGCGCGCGCTTCATCCTCCGCCGTGCGTAGGACCTCGATCGCCGGCACGTAGGCGCCACGCCGCTCACGGCACTGGCCGATGCGCCGCAGGACGACGGCGCGCTCGACGCCACGCGACTGCGCCAGCCGTGCCTCGAACTGCCGCTCGGCCTGCTCGAAGTCGAGCGCTTTCCAGTAGAGCTCGCCGAGATCACGCCGCGACCGGGAGTCGGGGGCGGGCGCTGCGTCGTCGGAGCCGGACCGGCGCGTGCGCGCGGCCACCTGGCCGCGGGGTGCCGGCGGACGCTGGTCTTCGCCTCGTTGGTGCTCGATGGCCAATCCACGCTCCTCCAGGGGTCGAGCCGGTTTCGGTCGGCGCCGCGCTGCGGGAGCGGCGCGAGCGGCGTTGCGCGACCGATGATCGCCTGCACTGCCGATGCCGTCGCGCCCCGGTGATCGGTGCGGGGTGGAACGGGCCGGCACGGTCGTCGGGGCGGTTGCCGTCGCACCTCAGCGCGTGAAGAGCTGCACGGTCTCCAGGACCAGCCACAGGGTCCGGAGCATGGTCTCGTCGTCTCCCAGCGGGCTGCTGCTCGTGCCCTGCTCCCGGAAGACCGGCGACATCGGCGGTCCGAACGCCCCTTCGGGGTTCTCGAGCCCGACGCCGTCGGGATCGCCGCCGTCCCAGGTGTCACTGCTGCCACCGCGGGCATGGCCATGCTCGTCCGAGACCGCGATCGACTCCTTGTACGCACCGGCGCTCGTCGCCAGCGCGGCGATCAGCAGCCCCGCGAGGATGAGAACGCCCCAGGATCTTGGACGCATGCTGTGTGTCCCTCCTTCCACGAGGGGATGACGGCTGGATGCCGGGAGAGGGCGTGTCCTCGGAATCCCAAGGAGCCGAGGTGCGCGGATCGGCCGGCCTGCACGCTCCGGGTGGCACCGCCACGGATGGGGCGAGTCGCCCGCGAGCACGCGGATGGGCCCGGTGGCCGCACGGCACCGGCGCCACCTGGCTCTCAGCAGCAAGGGTAGCTTCGTCCCCCTCGGGACGTCAATGCGAGCTGGATACCGGGGGACCGCTCGGGGGTGGGACGCTGGAACCGGTGCGTCCCGCCGGTGCCTCGCCTCGGTCGGCAGGGGCGCCGGGGCCCGGACCCGGGATGTGGCGAGCCGCTGGATCGGGCCCGGTGAGGGGCCGGGACGGTGCCGGATCAAACTCGGCAACGGATTGCATCTAAGTACCTTACGTCTGTTGATCGAAGACCGGGGGGCCGTGTCGCCGACCACCGGAGGGGCGCCGCCGGGTCGCCGGCCGGCTCGTGCCGCGGGGCGTCGAGGTGGCCGCGAGCAGCGCCCCCGCGGCCCTCCGCGTCGCTGCCGGCGTGTCCAGATGCTCGGCCGCTCCTCGGAGTCGTCCAGACGCCTCTCCGGGGCCTTCAACGACTGTCCACGTGACGCCGCTTGCGTCTCACCGGAACCCTGGTATGTTAGGAGCTGCGATTGTTATTATAAGTGTGTCTTAAGCTCGGGCGTCGGCCGGCGTCCTCCTGGACCGGCCCCCTGGGGCGATCGGCGCCCGGCGCGACAGTCATTGTCCAGCTCGACGCCCCCTGCTCCACGCCTCCGCCTGGGAGGCGGCATTCGCGGACCGGCGCGCCTGCGCAAGCTGGCACTGCGCCCTGCCGCGCAGGATCGTCGTGATGAACCAGTCAATCATGTCCCAGTCCCCAAGCAGCATCGAATCCTTGCGTTGCGTGGATCTGCTGGACGACCTCGACGAGGTCGATCTGCAGGTCCTGGCGCCCATGGCGCGCCAGCACGTCATTCCACGTCGGCGGTATGTCTACCTGCCCGACGACCCCTCAGACAGCCTCTACGTGCTGGTCTCGGGCAAGGTGCGGGTCGCCAAGCTGTCCCGTGACGGCAAGGAGATCACCCTCGCCATCCTGTGCGGCGGCGACCTGTTCGGCGAGCAGGCGATTCTCGGCGCTGCCAGGCGTGGAACCATGACCGAGGTGATCGAGGAGGCGACGCTCTGCGAGATCGCGCGCGAGGACTTCGAGGCCTTCGTGAGCCAGCGCCCGGCCGTCGCCTACCGGCTCGTGCGGCTGATGGCGGCGCGGCAGCAGGAGATCCAGGAGCGCATCGAGGAGCTGGCGTTCCGGGACGTCCCGACGCGTCTGGCGCGCCTGCTGACCCGGCTCGTGGATTGCCACGGTCATTCAGTCGCCGACGGCACCGTGATCGATCTGCCGCTGACCCACCAGGAGGTGGCCAACCTGATCGGGGCGACCCGGGAGACGACGACGGCGACGCTGAACGATTTCCGTCGCGCCGGTGTGCTGACGCTGGGTCGGAAGCGCATCGTCGTCACCGACCGTGCCCGCCTGGGATCGATGGCGAAGATGGCGGTCGCGGTGCTCCAGGGCGACAACGGCAACGGCAACCGGGTGAGTTCGCGCGCAACGGCAACCGGGTGAGTTCGCGCGCAACGGCAACCGGGTGAGTTCCCCGCGCCCGTGCGTCGCGCCCTTCGCACCTCGGGCCGGATGACCTGCGCGTCGGGGCCAGGTCGCGGCGCGGCGCGCAGCGGCGCCGTGAGCACGGACGCCGCCCGGCAGTGCCGGCCGGGGCGCCCGCTCAGACGCCGTCGTCGAGCCGGTCGAGCGCCGAGCGCATCCTCTCGAGAAACGCCTCCGGCTCGATGATTCCGGTGAAGCGCAGGTCGCTCATCTCGTCGCCGTCCGGAGCGAGGAAGATGACCGTCGGGACGCCGCGCACGTCGAAGCGCTCCTTCAGCGCCTTCACGGCCGGCGAGCCGGCGTCGGTGAGGTCCGCCTTCAGGGTGATGAAGGCCCCCGCCTGGTCGACCACCGCCGGAGCGGCGAACGTGAAGTGGTCGAGCTCCTTGCAGGGGATGCACCAGGCCGCCGAGAAGTCGACGATGATCGGCCTGGCGCTGCCCGCCGCCGCCTCGAGCTCGGCATCCGCATACGGTCTCCAGGCGATGCCCTCGCCCGGCGCCATCAGGCGCGGGGCCACCACCGCGGCGATCCCGAGCACGATGAAGACGACACCGGTCACCCGCTTCACACGCAGGAAGCCCGTCCCGCCACCGAATGTCGTGGTCTTGTCGATCCAGCCCAGGTAGATGCCGCCAATGACTGCCAGGACGGCGAGGAACGGCGCGAACAGCGCCTCGGGCACGAGTTTCGGCGATCGCGTCAGGAAGTAGACCGCCATCCCCAGCATGATGAAGCCGAAGACCTTCTTGACCCAGACCATCCAGCCACCCGAGCGCGGCAGGGCCGAGACGCTACCCGACAGGGTGGCGAGGACCAGGAACGGCAGCCCGAGGCCGAGCGCCAGCACGAAGAAGATCGAGAAACCGAAGACCGGGTCACCGACGGCGCCGACGTGGAGCAGCAGACCGGCGACGAACGGGCCGATGCAGGGGGCGGCGATGACGCCCACCGTGAGGCCCATGAACAGCGATCCGATCACGCCCTGACGGGTCTCGCCGGCCACACGGCTCAGCGACTGCGGCATGGCGATGTCGTAGAGGCCGAACATCGACAACGATAGCGCCACCATCACGAGGGCGATGAACACCAGCACGAACGGATTGGTGAGGATGGCGCCCAGCATGCCGCCGCCGAGCGCCGCGAGCGTGCCCAGGGTCGAATAGGTGATCGCCATGCCGAGCACATAGAAGATGGCGAGCACGAAGGCCCGGCGAGGCCCGCCGCCCTGGCTGCCGAAGATCGAGATGGTGATCGGGATCATCGGGTAGACGCACGGTGTCAGGTTGAGCCCGAGGCCGGCCAGGAAGGCGACCAGGAACATGACCACGAGCCCGCGCGACGGATCGAAGACGCCGCCACCCGCCACGGCACCGGCGGCGCTGGCCGTGGCATCCCAGTTCACCTCCTCCAGGTAGGGGTCGGTCCGGGGCGGGCCGGCCGTCTCGGCGACGGTCACCGTCAGCACGAACGGCTCGTCGACCGGTGGCAGGCACTTCTCGTCATCACACGCCTGGTAGGTGATCGTGCCGGTGACCTCGAGCTCGCCCGGTGGCTGATCGGGGGGGATCTGGAACTCGAGACCGATCGCCGAGCGACCCTCGTAGAGCGCCATGTCGGAGTCGGAGATCGGCAGCTTGCGGATCTCGGGCTCCGGGAAGAGGATGCGCCCGACCGACACGGCGCCGGTCTCGTCGATCAGGACGTCGGTGCCGATCAGGAACTCGTCGAAGGGCGAGTGGGCGTTGATGTGCCAGCCGTGTTCGATGTCGAGTCCGATCGCACCGCGCACCAGGTCGCCGGGCGCTGCGGTCGGCGTCTCGACGTGCGTGCTGATGCTGACGACCTGGGGCTCGGCGAAGAGATCGATCTCCTCGTCCTCGACGGCGGCCCGCGCGTCGCGCGCCGGGATCGGCCCCGTCGCCAGGAAGACGGCGATCGCCAGGGTGGTGACGGCGGCCAGCAGGTGGTGACGCTTCATTTCCCCTCCGTCCTCGTCGCGTGGCCGTGGCGGTCCGGCGTCGCGTCCTCAGCCGTTCGCGGCGCCGCCGTACCGGCCGGGGGCACGCACCGGCCGGAACGCGCAGAACCGTGAGCATACACGAGCGTGCGAACCGGGTACAATCGCCGCCCGGGATCGAGCCGCGCCGCGCCCGGCCAGCGGTCGGGGACTCGCGTGGCCGGCGGCGCCCCCGGATGGGCCCGGTCGAAGCCTCAAGCCGTCCGGTGGCTGGCGGATCGAACACCGCTCGCCGCCGCGGTGTTCGACGGGCCCGGGAGCGACGGGTGCGTCCCGGCGGGCGAGGTCACAGGTGGGCCGCGCCCCCGCCGGGCGCCGGGTCGTCCCCGGGGCCCGGCGGATCGCCATGCCGGGTGGCCGCGCCGCGGATCGCCTGCGCCGCGCGCCCGACCGGCGGCGCGTGCCCGCCCCGCGCCGCGCAAGGAGGACCGACGTGTCTGCGCCGATCATCTCCGTATCGAGACGCCACCGCCGCCGGCCGCCGGCGACACCGCCGCGCCGCGCCGCGGGTCTGACCTGGCTCTCCGCGGGCCTGATCCTCATGGCCGCGGGTGGCTGCCAGCGTACCGACGATGGCGGCGGTCAGGAGAACGCGGGACGAACGCCCTCCGCGATGACGACGGTCGCCGCCCCGGACTTCGCGCTCACCACCCTCGACGGGGCCACGGTGCGTCTCTCCGACTACCGAGGCAAGGTCGTGCTGCTCGACTTCTGGGCGACCTGGTGCGGTCCCTGCCGGATGAGCATCCCGCATCTCAAGCAGCTCTATACCGAGCTCGGGGCCGGGGGCGCGGACTTCGAGATCATCGGCATCGCCGTCGGTGACCGCGAGCCGGTGGTCCGCCGCTTCGTCAAGAGCGAGGGGATCGACTACGTGATCTGCCTCGGAGATCAGGCCGTGGCGGCGGCCTACGCCATCCAGAGCATTCCCACCGCCTATCTGGTCGACCGCGACGGCACGGTCGTCGCGCGCTACCTCGGGTTCCAGCACGAGCGCGTGCTCGAGGAGGCGGTGCGCGGTCTACTCTGACGTCGGCCGGCCGGTCCGGAGTGCCGACCGAGCCCGGTCGCCCCCAACACCGGGCTCCGTCGGGTCAGTGGTCGAGCTCGATCAGCTCGACCTCCGCCGCCTTCTCTCGCCGGCCCCGCATGTAGCGCACGATGACCCGGTCGCCGACCTTGTGCTGGTCGAGCGCCGTGAAGAGGTCGTCGTAATTGCTCACCGTGAAGTCGTCGATGCCGA
>JASFRE010000100.1:0-10778 GCA_050115055.1 Candidatus Eiseniibacteriota bacterium
GAGGATGCCCGGGTCTGCAAGGAGATCTCCGACGAGGCCTGTCGCTACGTCCCGCGCAACTTCTTCCGGATCCTCGTGACCCAGACCCTGACCTCGCTCGGAGATCTGCTCGCCAGCCCCAAGACCGTACTCACCTGGCTCCTCGCCTACGTCGGTGCTCCGCTCTACCTGATCGCCTTCGTGGTGCCGATCCGCGAGTCGGGCTCGATGGTGCCGCAGCTGGTGATCGCCAGCTACGTGCGCCGTCTGCCGCGACGCAAGGGCGTCTGGGTGGTCGGAGCCATGCTCCAGTGCGCCGCGGTGGCGACGATGGGCCTGGCCGCGATGTTTACCGGGGGAGTCACCGCCGGCTGGGCGATCATCGGCTGCCTGGTCGTGTTCAGCCTGTCACGCGGACTGTGCTCCGTGGCGTCGAAGGACGTGATGGGCAAGACGATTCCCAAGACGCGGCGCGGGCGGCTGGGCGGCATCGCGTCGAGCCTGTCGGGACTGGCGGCGATCGTCCTCGGGCTCGTCATGCTGCTGCGCTCGGCCGGCGGTGCGGGCGGCGCCGCCGGGGCGGCGGCCGGCGGTGGCGCGGGCACGGCGGCCACCGGTGGCCCGGCCGGCGATGCCGGCTTCTACGGTCTCCTGCTGGTCGCCGCCGGTGCCCTGTGGCTGCTGGCGGCGCTGGTCTACGCACGGGTCGAGGAGTTCGCCGGCGAGACCGGCGGCGGCGGCAATGCGCTCGCCGAGGCGGTGCGACGGCTCGACCTCCTGCGCACCGACGGACCGTTCCGGCACTTCGTCGTGACGCGCGCCCTCCTCCTCTGCTCGGCGCTGTCGGCCCCGTACTACGTCGTGCTCGCGCAGCGCCAGCACGGTACGAGCCTGGCGCTGCTCGGTGCCTTCATCGTCGCCGGCGGCCTGGCATCGAGCCTGAGCGCCACCGTCTGGGGAGTGATGGCCGACGCATCCTCGAAGCGCGTGCTCGTCATCGCCGCGACCATGGCCTGCGTGCTCGGCTTCGCGGTCTTCGTGATCGACGGTCACGTCGAGTCACTGCGCGCGGCCCGCTGGACCTACCCGGCGGCCTTCTTCGTGCTCAGCATCGCCCATTCCGGCGTGCGGATCGGACGCAAGACCTACATCGTCGACATGGCGGGCGGCAACCGCCGCACGGACTACGTCGCGGTCAGCAACACGGTGATCGGGATCGTGCTGCTGGCGACCGGCGCCTTCGGCGCCCTGGCGACCTTCCTGTCGCCGGCCGCGATGATCCTCGTCCTGTCGGCCTTCGGCGCCGCCGGCGCGCTGAGCGGTACCGCGCTGCCCGACGCCGAGGCCTGACGCGAGTCGCCGGCGACGCACCACGGGAGAACCACGATGGACCTGTTCGAATCGATCCTCCTCGAACGGACGTTCCTCGGGAACCGCCTGCTCGACTGGGCGATCGTCGCGGGACTCCTCGTCGGCGTCTATGCCGTGCTGGCCATCCTGCGCACGCTGATCGCCGGCCGGCTCGAGAAGCTGGCGGCGCGCACCGCCACCTCGATCGACGACCTCGTCGTCGCCGTCATCCGGCGCACGGGACTCGCGGCGGCGATCGGCGTCTGGTGCCTGGTCGGCAACTCGATCCTCGAGCTGCCAGACGACGTCGCGCAGGCGGCGCGCGTGGCCGGCCTGGTGGCGCTGCTCTTCCAGGCCGGCCTCTGGGCCTCGGCCGCGATCGGCTTCGCGGTGAAGCAGCAGCGCGCACGCGCGATGGAGAATCACCCCGGCGCCGTCACCACGATCGACGCCGTCGGCTTCATCGCCCGGCTCGTCAGCTGGAGCATCGCCCTGCTGCTGCTCCTCGACAACCTCGGCATCAACATCTCCGCCCTGGTCACCGGACTCGGGATCGGCGGCATCGCCATCGCACTGGCCGTGCAGAACATCCTCGGCGACCTGCTCGCGTCGCTGGCCATCGTCTTCGACAAGCCGTTCGAGCACGGCGACTTCATCATCGTCGGCGACTTCCTGGGCACCATCGAGCGCGTGGGTCTCAAGACGACGCGGGTGCGCAGCCTCTCCGGCGAGCAGCTGATCTTCTCGAACGCGGACCTGCTGGGCAGCCGCATCCGCAACTACAAGCGCATGCGCGAGCGGCGCGTCGCGTTCTCGATCGGCGTCGTCTACCAGACGCCCCATGATGACGTGGCGGCGATCCCCGGCATGCTGCGGGAGATCGTCGAGGCGCAGGACAAGGTCCGCTTCGATCGCGCGCACTTCAAGCAGTTCGGCGATTCGGCGCTCGAGTTCGAGATCGTCTACTACGTGCTGGGCGCCGACTACAACCTCTACATGGACATCCAGCAGGCGATCAACCTGGGGATCAGCGCCCGCTTCGCCGAGCATGGGATCCAGTTCGCCTACCCGACCCGCACGCTGTACCTGGCCGGAGATGGCGCCGGCGATGGGCGTCGCGACGACGCCGACTCCGGCGACGAGGCCGACACGGATCCGGATGCCCGCAACGGAGAAAAGCGATCATGAGCGAGTCACAACGCCACCGCGCGCTCCGCACCGAGCGCGACAGCATGGGCGAGGTGCAGGTCCCCGCCGACGCACTCTACGGAGCCCAGACGCAGCGCGCCGTCGACAACTTCCCGGTGAGCGGCCTCACGATGCCGCGCCCGTTCATCCGCGCGCTCGGCCTGATCAAGATCGCGGCGGCGCGGGCGAACGCGGCGCTCGGCCAGCTCGACGGCGAGCGGGCGGCGGCGATCGAGCAGGCGGCACGCCGGGTCGCCAGCGGCGAGTGCGATGGCGATTTCCCGATCGACGTCTACCAGACCGGCTCGGGTACCAGCAGCAACATGAACGCCAACGAGGTGATCGCCAACCTGGCCGGTCGCGACGGGGTGCGGGTCCACCCCAATGACGACGTCAACCGGGGCCAGTCGAGCAATGACACGGTGCCGAGCGCCATCCAGGCGGCGGCGGCGCTGGAGCTCTCGGAGGCCCTCCTGCCGGCGCTCGGCCATCTCGAGGCGACGCTCCGCGCCCGCTCCGGCGAGCTCCGGGACGTGGTCAAGACCGGCCGCACGCATCTCATGGACGCGATGCCGATCACCCTCGGGCAGGAGCTCGCCGGCTGGGCCGATCAGGTCGCGGGCGGCGCGGCGCGCCTCCTCGAGGCCCACGAACGCCTGCTCGAGCTGCCGCAGGGCGGCACCGCGGTCGGCACCGGCGTCAACGCCCACCCGCAGTTCGGGGCGCGCGTCGCGGCCGAGCTCGAGACCCTGACCGGGCTGCCGTTCCGGGCGGCGTCGAATCCGTTCACGGGGATCGGCGGCCAGGAGCGGCTGGTCGCGGCGTCGGCCGCGCTCAAGGTCCTGGCGACGACGCTCATGAAGATCGCCAACGATCTGCGCTGGATGAACAGCGGCCCCCTGGCCGGTCTGGGCGAGATCGAGCTGCCGGCGCTGCAGCCGGGCTCGAGCATCATGCCGGGCAAGGTGAACCCGGTGGTGCCCGAGGCGGTGGCGATGGTCGCCGCCCAGATCATCGGTCACGACACCGCCATCACGATCGCCGCCCAGTCGGCCAACTTCCAGCTGAACGTCATGCTGCCGCTCATCGCCCACGACCTCCTCGAGTCGATCGCGATCGCCGCCAGCTCGAGCCGGCTGCTGGCCGACCGCGCCGTGCGCGGCTTCACCGTGCGCGAGGAGGTGCTCGAGCGCGCGCTCGGTGCCAACCCGATCCTGGTCACGGCGCTCAATGCACGCATCGGCTACGATCGGGCCGCCGCCATCGCCAAGCGCGCCTACGCCGAGCAGCGACCGGTGCTCGATGTGGCGCGCGAGATGTGCGACCTGCCGCCCGAAGAGCTCGAACGGCTGCTCGACCCGGCCCGGCTGACCCGCGGCGGGATCCCGGACGCGTGATGGCAGGCCGCTACCCGCGCGTGGAGCATCGCCCGCGACCGGGCGCGCGCCACGCGTCACCGGGCGAGGTGGATCGCGCCGCGCATCGCAGCGACGCCGACAGCGCCTCGTACCGAGCACACACCTCGCGCGGAGCACACCCCACACGGAGAGAGGAGCGACCATGCACCGACCCGTCCCGCTGCGCCAGCTCGCCGCCCGTGCCGCCCTCGCGGGCGGCACGCTCCTGCGCCGCCGCTTCGGCGACGCGGGCCGCATCGAGCACAAGGGTGCCATCGACCTGGTGACCGAGGCGGATCGCGAGGCGGAGGCGCGCGTCGTCGCCACGATCCGGGAGGCCGCACCGGAACACGCCATCCTGACCGAGGAGAAGGGCACCCTGGGCACGGCGGGTGCGACCGTGCGCTGGCTCATCGATCCGCTCGACGGCACCACGAACTTCGCCCACGACTTTGCCATGTTCGCGGTGTCGGTGGCGGCCGAGCTGCGCGGTGAGGTGGTGGCCGGTGCGGTCCACATCCCGATGCTCGGCGAGCTGTTCAGCGCCGAGCGCGGAGCGGGCGCCCAACTCCTGCGTGTCGCTCCGGGAGCGGAGGATGCGGGCGACGCGGGGAGCGACGGGGCCGCGTCCGTGCTCGCCCAGGAGGTGGCGGCCGGTCGCTACGGGTCGGCGATCGCCGTCTCCCGCACCGCCGCGCTGGACGGCGCCTTCCTCGCCACCGGCTTCCCCTATGACATCCGCGAGACCCCGAACGACAACCTCGACCACTTCGCGCGCTTCTCGAAGCGCTGCCTGGCGATCCGTCGCGCCGGGGCCGCCGCCCTCGACCTGGCCTACATGGCGTGCGGGCGGTTCGACGGGTTCTGGGAGCTCAGGCTGAAGCCGTGGGACTGGGCGGCGGGATCGCTGCTCATCGAGGAGGCCGGCGGCCGCGTCACCGGCATCGACGGCGGTCGTTTCCACCTCGAGGGACCGGCCGTCTGCGCCTCGAACGGCCTGATCCACGACGCCATGCTGGAGGTGCTGGCCGAGAGCGAGCACGTGCGCGGCGACGCGGCGGCGCGGAGCTCCGGGCGCTGAGTCAGCGGCCGGCAGGCATTCCTCCTGCAAGGTCACGCGCGAGCCGCGCGGCGATCGTGCGGGCCGGCGTCCGGACCTCGATCTCGTCATAGAACGCGGTGCGATCGGCGATCTCGCCGAGCCAGGCGGCGGCGAGTGCCACGCCGGGCGCCCAGGCCGCTCCCGGCGCGAGCCCGACGGCGAGCCCCGGCACCGCGAGCCCGAGGAGACGGATGGCCGTCAGGCGCCCCGCGAACGCCGTCGTCGACGACGCCGCCGCGGCCCGGGCGGCGCCGCGGCGACGCGACTGCCGCCAGAGATAGAGGGCGCCCCGCACCACGCCGAGCGCCAGGACGAGCGACGCCGCGCCGATCCAGACCGCCATCAGGAAGAGCCCGGTGCCGAGCACGCTGGCGCTGTGCAGAGCGTGCGGCACCGGGCCGCGCGTCACCGCGTAGACGCGGTCGATCGTCGCCAGCACCAGGAGTCCGAGGACGACGACCGCCAGCGCGGCCGGCTCGCCGTCGAGCGCGCCGACACGGCCCGAGGATCCGGCGACGGCCGCGCCAGCGCCAGTGAACGCGCCGGCGACGTCCCGGCCGGCCGCCGTCGACGCGGCGCGGGTGAGGACGAGGAGCGCCGCGAAGAGGCCGAAGCCGGCCACCTCGCGCGCCAGCCACGAGCGCCGCACGCCGAGCACGGCCCGCCAGGCGCGCGCCGGACGCCCCAGGTGGGCGAGGCTGGCGGCGCAGGCGACCAGCACCAGCGCCAGCACGCCGGCCGGTCCCGGCACCGGCGGCGCGGACGACCAGCCGGCGCCGCCCGGCAGGGCGGCGGCCAGGCGCGCCACGCCGGGCGATGCGGCGCCGCCGAGCGCCACCAGCGTGGCCGCGAGGAGCGTGAAGACGACCAGCGACCACTCGCCGCGGGCCGAGATGCGTGGCGCGGCGGACGGCGGGGTGGCGGGTGGTAGCGACAGCGGCGGCGAGGCCGGTGCGTCCGGGCCGGCCGCCAGTCCCTCCTCGCCGGTCGCTGGCTGGCACCGCCCCGGTGCGAGCGGCACCAGGCGGATCGACGGCTGCGTGCCAACGTCCGGGAAACCGGGCACCGTCGCGTGGCCGAGCGGATCGCTGCCGGTCGCGGCGACGCGGCGCGGGGCGGCGGCGCGGCGCGGCGCGGCGTCGTCCAGCGTCGTGGTCCGCAGCGCCCCGGTCGGGCATCCGGTCGTGCAGGCCGGCTCGCGGCCCGCGGCCAGCCGCTCCGCACAGTAGGTGCACTTCGAGACGACGCCGTGCCGCGCGTCATAGCGGAGCGCGTCGTAGGGGCAGGTCCAGGTGCAGTACCGGCAGCCGATGCAGCGCGTCGCATCGACCTGCACGAGCCCGCGCTCCGGATCGCGCCGGTAGGCCAGCGCCGGGCAGCCGGCCATGCACGGCGCCGCCGCACAGTGGTTGCAGGCCAGCGACAGGTGGAAGCGCGGCAGGGTCGGGTGATGGGCGGCATTGTAGGTAAACACGGAGCGCCAGCTCACGTCGAGCGGCAGGCCGTTCTCGATCGTGCAGGCCAGCTGGCAGGCGTTGCAGCCGGTGCAGCGATTCAGGTCGAAGAGGAAGGCGGCGCGTCTCACCGTGCACCGCCCGGGCGGCGCGCGTCCCCGTCCGCCCCGGCCGCGGTCGCCGCGCCGTCACCGGCCGCGGTCGCCGCGCCGCCAGCGGTCGCGCCATCCGCCGCATCCACCCGCTCGACCTCGACCAGGTTGTCGTGGAACGCGGCGCCATGCCCCATGTCGGTCTCGCGGCCGGCGGAGCAGACGTTGACCGTGCCGCCCTCGCTGATCCACCAGCCATTGGTGACCGACACGCAGCCGGGGCGGATGCCCGGCTCGAGATGCGCCGGCAGCTCGAGCTCACCGCGGTCGTTGCGGATTCGCACGCGGTCGCCGTTCCGGATGCCGCGGACCGCCGCGTCGTCGGGATGCAGGTCGACGGCGGGCGCCGGGCTGAACTGGCGGATCATGCTCAGGTTGTTGAACTGCGAGTGAATGCGGTTCTTGGTGTTGGGCGTCATGAGGTAGAGCGGGTACGGCGACGCGACCCCCGCTCCGGAACCGTCGCGCGCCGCGCTCTCCTCCGGCTCGACGTAGTCCGGCACCGCGTCGACCCCCCAGCGCGCCGCCGCCTCCCGCGAGACCAGCTCGATCTTCCCCGACGGCGTCGGGAACACGCGGCTGGCGAAGGCGACCTCCTCGGTGCCCGGCGCCAGGACCGGCCCCTCGCGCAGGCGATCGAGCGTCAGACCGGGAAACGGCGCCAGCCGCGCCTCGAGATAGCGCTCGATGTCGCCGTCCGAGGGTCCCGGCAGGCGGGCGTCGATCAACTCCGGCGGCAGTCCGAGGCGCTGCGCCAGCAGCCGGTAGATCTCGGTCTCCGGCTTGACCGCGCCCGGCGGCTCGAGCACCTTCTGGCGGATCTGGATGTAGGGATGCCAGTAGGCGCCGATGACGTCGGTCTGCTCGAACATCGACTTGGCCGGCAGCACGAGATCCGCCTCGCGCGCCGTGTCGGTCATGAACTGCTCGACGACGACCCGGAAGTCGAGCGCGCGGAACGCCTCCAGCACGACCCGGGTCTCGGGGTTCTGCGTCACCGGGTTGCCGCGCTCGACCCAGATCATGCGGAGCGCCGGGTCGCGCAGCGCCAGCATCTCGCGGCCGAGGCGGGCGGTCGAGATCCCCACACGGACGACACCGTCGGGCTCGGCCGGCGGGTAGAAGGCCAGCGGGTCCCGCACCGTGTCGAAGATCGCCGACTGCAGGTTGGCGTAGACCCAGCCGGCGCCCGGCGCGCCGATGTTGCCGGTCAGGGCGAGCAGTCCGATCAGGGCGCGCAGGGTCTGACCGCTGTTGGTGTAGCGCTGCATGCCGAAGCCGGCACAGAGCGTGACCGGTCGCAGGCGGCCCAGATCGCCGGCGAGCGCCTCGA
Organism: Candidatus Eiseniibacteriota bacterium; assembly: GCA_050115055.1. GTDB lineage: Bacteria > Eisenbacteria > RBG-16-71-46 > CAVPCR01 > CBDCWB01 > JASFRE01. Next base: position 7,956 of record JASFRE010000100.1, read on the forward strand.
TGGTCGCCTCCGGCACGCCGGTCACGGCGGCCGCACGCGCCGGCGGCCAGCCGCGCGCCCTCGCCGCGAAGGCCTCGAAGCCGTGCACATAGCGGTCGATGAAGTCGTGATCGATCCAGCCGGCGGCGATCAGGCGATGGGCGATGGCGAGCGCCAGCGCCCCGTCGGTGCCGGGGCGCGGCTGCACGAGGCGCGCCGCGCGCTCGGCCGATTCGGTGCGCCGCGGATCGATGACGACCAGCCGCGCCCCGCGATCGAGGGCCGCGTCGATGAACGGCTTCTGGTGGATGTTGGTCTCGGCCGGGTTCTTGCCCCAGAGCACGATGAGCCGCGCGTTCTCGAGGTCCCACGGCGCGTTGTGCCGGTTGTCGCCCAGCGTCAGCCGCGTCGCCTCGAGGCCCGCTGGCCAGCAGAGATCGCCGTAGGTGGTGGTGCAACCGCCGTAGAGCCGCCAGAAGTCGAGCCCGACCCCGTTCAGCAACCCCTTGGTGCCGCTGGCGGCGTAGTAGAGCATGCTCTGTGGACCGCTCGTGTCGCGGATGGCGCCCAGGCGATCGGCGATCAGGTCGAGCGCCGCGTCCCAGTCGATGGTCTCGAAGGTGCCGTCGGCACGGCGCCGCAGGGGCGTGAGGATCCGGTCGGGGGCATGGACGCGCTCGACGTAGCTGAGTCCCTTCAGGCACAGCCCGCCGGGCGTGGCGCGGTTGGCCGGATGGGGCTCGAGACGGCGCAGGCGACCGTTCTCGACCTCGACGCGCATGCTGCAGGTCGAGTAGCAGTTGCGCGGACAGGCTGTGGTGCGCCAGACCATGGTGCGATCGTACGGCGCGCACCATGCGGCCGGCAACCACGCCGCGCACGGCCGGCGCCACGGCCGGCGCCACGGCCGGCTGGACGTCTCCAGGACCACGGTCGCGGGCGTGCGGCGTGATACACTCCGCAGCCGAGCCGGCGCCGAACCGTGGCCGCCACGCGCGCCGCCGATCGACCGGCGCGCCGGACGTGCCGCCGGGACACTCTTCGATGGAGGACGCTCACGTGCCCGATCCGTTGACCGAGACGCCGCGCTCCCTCCTGCCCCGATCGGCCCTGGTGCACCGGACGCGCTCGTTCCCGCACCGCGTGCAGCGGGTTGCGGCGAGTGCCTGCATGCTGCTGGCGATGGTCGCGCTGTTCACCGCCCGTGCCACCCCGGCGGCGACGGAGGGGGCGGCGACCACGACGTCCACGCCGGACTTCGCGAGACTCGTCGAGCACCACGCGGCGACCTCGGTGGCCGATCGGCGCTGGATCCACGAGCACCCCGAGCTGTCGCTGCGCGAGTTCGATACCCAGGCCTACCTGCGAGCGGTGCTGGAGGGGATCCCGGGGATCGAGCTCGTGGACGGCGAATGGGGCACCGGTGTCGTCGCCGTGCTGCGCGGCGCGCATCCCGGACCGACCATTGCCTGGCGCACCGATATGGACGCGTTGCCGGTCACCGAGGAGACCGGACTGTCATGCGCCTCGACCGCGCGGGACACACTGTCGGGAGGCCGTGAGGTCGGCGTCATGCATGCGTGCGGACACGACATGCACATGGCGATCGCGCTCGGTCTGGCGCGGGTGCTCTCCGACGTGCGCGAGCAGATGCACGGTACGCTGCTGTGGATCGGCGAGCCGGCCGAGGAGATCGGCGCCGGCGCCCCGAGCCTGCTCGAGGCGGGGCTGTTCGAGGACGACCGTGAGCCGGCCTGCGCCCTGGCACTGCACGTCCACCCCACCATCCCGCTCGGCCAGGTCGGCGCCTGTCCGGGATGGGCGACCGGCAACGTCGACGGCTTCCTGCTGACGGTGCGGGGCGACGGTGGGCACGGCGCCTACCCGCACCGCGGTGTCGATCCGGTGACGGTGGCCGCGCGCATGGTGCTCGCGTTCCAGTCGATCATCGGGCGCGAAATCGACGTCAACCACGACGCGGTGATCTCCGTCGGGCGCATCGAGGGCGGCACCAAGAGCAACGTCATCCCGTCCGAGGTGTTGATCGAGGCCACGGTACGAAGCCACGACGACGCCACACGGCAGGCGCTGGCGGAGAAGATCGAGCGCACGGTCATGGGGCTGGCACAGGCCGCCGGCGCCCCCGAGCCCGAGCTGCAGTACTACCTCGGAACGCCGGCCGGCTACAACGACCCGGAGCTCGTCGCGCAGTGCCGCCAGGTCTTCCGGCGGATCGTGGGGCCGGAGAACGAGATCCTCTACGAGGCCGGCATGGGCGGCGAGGACTTCGCCTACTACGGCCAGCGCGTGCCGGGATTCCAGTTCCGGCTCGGGGTCGGCGTCGAGGACCAGCCGACCGCCCTCCACCGCGCGAACTTCGCGCCCGACGAGTCGGCGATCGCAACCGGCATGCGGCTGGCGGCGGAGCTGGTCTGGGACCAGCTCGGGCGGCGCCGCGATGGCGGCGAGGCCGGCGGCAAGCCGGTTAGCAGCGGTGACGGGGAGTGACGCTTCGCTCGAGGTGTCAACGGCGTCGACGGAAGTGACAACGGCGCTGTCACCGCCGCTGGGCCGGACGCGGCGCGGATCGGCTCTGTGCCTCGCCAATCCGTTGACTGATCGCCAGATCGAACGACCAGGAGAGAACCGGCCGTCGCGGCACGGATCCTGCCTGTTGCGCGAGCGGCGACGGCCGAGGGTCGGTGGGAGCCCCCGGCTGATCCGAACGCGCTTGCCGATTTCGCCAGGGGGCGTTGGGAACTGTCCGGCCGACCCGAACGCGTTTGCCGATTTCGTCAGGGAAAGCGGCGAGCCGGGTGGTCCTACCCGCTCGCGGCGATCGCG
>JASFRE010000101.1:0-10684 GCA_050115055.1 Candidatus Eiseniibacteriota bacterium
CTCCTGCCAGCGGACGCCGTTCGACTCCATGCGCCGCCGGCGGCGCACGCGCCGCCGACGCTGCATGCCGCGCACGGCGCGCTGGTAGGCGGTCGAGAAGCTCGCGGCGTCCGCGTAGCGGTCCTCCGGATCGAAGGCGGTGGCGCGCTCGAGCACCGCCACGAGCCCGGGAGAGGTGCGTTGACGGCAGCGCACGACGCCCGGGAACGGCCACCGGAACGGCCAGGTCGGCAGCTTGCCGCTCAGCATGCGGTAGATGATGAGTCCGGCCGCGAAGACGTCCGAGGCCAGGGTCGGCAAGCCGTAGGCCTGCTCGGGAGCCATGAAACCGAGGGTGCCCGCCCAGGACAGCTGCGAGGCCCGGGTCGCCGCCGCCACCCGCGAGATCCCGAAGTCGCCGAGCCGCACCATGCCGCTCCCGAACAGGATGATGTTCTCGGGCTTGACGTCGAGGTGCATGATGCGCTGGCCATGCGCGTACTCGAGGGCGGCGAGCAGCTGGCCGCTGATACGGAGTGCCACCGGGGTCGGCAGCGGCCGCCGCAGCCGGTCGGCCAGGGTTTCCTTGCCGAGCTCGTAGGCGATCACGAAGCTGCCATCGATCTCGTCGGCGTTCCAGACGCGGACGACGTTCGGGTGGTCCAGGCGGTTGACCAGGCGGACCTCTCGCCGGAGATCGTTGATCAGGCTCGGGTGGGGGAGGCGCGGCAGCTTGAGGGCGACGTCGATGCCGAGCACGAGATCGCGTGCCGCGAAGACGTCGGCGAAGCCCCCCGAGTCGAGCTTGCGCAGGATCCGGTACTTGCCCAGGCGGGAATTGCGCTTCAGCGGCGGCGTGCGGAGGTTGTGGGGATGGGCGACCTCAGCCATGGGACATCGCTACGAGCCGTGCGTTGCCTACGGGACCGTGGTGGGGCAGGGGAAGGGATCACCGCGTGCTCTCAGCGTACCGCGTCGCTCGTCGCGGACGCAAGGAAATGCGATCGGTCGAGGCACGCCGCCGCTACGCCGTTGCCAGCGTCTCGAAGGTGCGCGCGAAGGCCTCGATACCGCCCCGCGCCTGGCGCCAGTCGAAGCACTCGTCGGGCGCGTGATAGCCGTGCTCGGGTAGACTGAGGGGCAGGAAGTGCACCGGCACGCCGAGCTCCTCGACCAGGATCGGCACGGCGCCGATCGAGCCGCCCTCGCGGACCAGGACCGGGTCGCGGCCGAAGGCGTTGCCCATGGCCGTGGCGATGGCGCCGTGCAGGGCGCCGCCGACGTCGGCCCGGTAGGGACGCAGCCGGCCCAGGAGCTCCACCTCGACATCCGGGTTCTCGGCCGCGACGAAGGCACGGAGGCGCTCGGCGATGCGCTCCGGGTCCTGGTCGGGAACCAGGCGGAAGCTCACCTTGAGCTCGGCGCGGGCGGGGACCGTCGACATGATGCCCGGACCGCTGTAGCCGCCCACCAGGCCGTGGACCTCGAAGGTCGGTCGCGCCCAGAGACGGAGCATCATCTCGAGCGGCACGCGGGTCTCGAGCTTCGTGAGGCCGTGCGCCTCCTGGAAGTAGTCGGGATCGAAGCCCGAGGCGGCGAAGCTGGCGATCTCGCGCGCATCGGAGGGGACGACGTCCTCCCGCCAGAAGCGGGCGCCGTCGATCGCCGTGGCCAGCGCACACAGCTCGCGCACCGGGTTGCGCGCGACGCCGCCCACCAGGCCCGAGTGGGCCTGCTGGCGAGCCGTCTCGAGGCGCAGCATGGCCTGCAGCGCACCGCGCAGGCCGGTGGAGATCGCCGGCTGGGTGGCGCTCGGCCAGATCGTGTCGGAGACGACGACACCGTCGGCACGGAGTGCTTCGCGGTGGCCGGCCACCACCTCTCGGAAGTGCGGGCTGCCGACCTCCTCCTCGGACTCCCAGATGAAGCGCACGTCGATCGGCAGGTCGAGCGCGTGGACGATACGGGCGGCGGCGAGCGCGCAGAGCGCCGGGCCCTTGTCGTCGGTGGTGCCGCGGCCGTGGTAGACGACATGCCGCTCCGCGTCCTCGGTGACCCGCATGCGGAAGGGCTCGCCACGCGTCCACTGCTCCGGGTCGGCCGGTTGCACGTCGAGGTGGTTGTAGATCAAGATGGAGGTGCGGGCCCGGGGATGCTCGAAGCCGCCGATCACCGCCGGGGTCCCCGTCGTCTCGACGACCTCGGCCCGGCCGCCGGCCGCACGGATGGCGGCGGCGGCGGCGTCGACCCCCTCGACGATCGCGTCGCGATGACCGCCGCCGGGCGAGATCGTCGGGTACTCGACCAGCGTGCGGAGACTCTCGCGAAACCAGGGCTCGGCGTGGTCGACGTCGTCGCGCAGCGTTGCGTCCAGTGGTGTCGGGGCGCTCATGGTCAGTCGGGTCTCCATGCGGCCGCGCGCCCTGGGGCGGCGCGTCGGCTCCCTGGGGGATGTTGCCAAGACGGCGGAGCGGGGGTGGCGGTGGTGGACCGCGGCCGTCGATCATACCGTCTCGGCGGCCCGTCGTGCTGGTCCGTCACGCCGGTCCGCCCGGCGGCCGCCCCTGTCAGACTGTCCGGGCGTTCCGGTCAACCTGCCATTCCGTCCCAATGCGCCCGGGGAATTCCGAGCAGAGCACTGGAGATTTCTCATAACTAATTTGAGAATAGTTGGTTACGGCTTGGTCCGTGAGGCGGCCCCGGCGGTCCAGAACTTGCGCGGCGCCGTGTGGCACCGTCAGCCAGCGTCTCCGAGACCGTCGCCGGCCAGCCCCCCGGCCGGCGCTCGAGCCATGTCCGAGCGGGCAGGAGCCCACGAGCCGTCCGAGATCCCATGCGACCCGTCCAGCTGATCCAGTCGTACCGCTCCGCCCTCGGGGTGGGGGCGCGGTCCCCGCGGCCGCGCTTCGCCACCGTCCGGGGGCTCGTGGTCCTCGTCATGCTCTCGGTGATGCTGGGAGGCGTGCCGGTCGCCGTCGAACCGGCCGCCGCCGAGTACGAGCCCTCGGAGGAGGACGAGACCTGCTTCGCCTGCCACGATGACCCCTCGCTGGTGTCCGAGTCGGGCTCGATCGAGAAATCGCTCCACGTCGACCCGGAGCGCTTCGGCAGCTCGGTGCACGCCGAGATGGGGTGTGTGAGCTGTCACCAGGATGTCGACGCCGACGACATCCCGCATCCGGAACAGCTCGAGCCGGTCGACTGCAGCGGCTGCCACGACGATGTGGCCGAGATCTACGCCGAGAGCACGCACGGCAAGGCGATGGCCAGGGGCGATCACGATGCTCCGCGCTGCGATGACTGCCACTCGAAGCACGCGGTGCTGCCACCGGAGGATCCGCGTTCCTGGACCTACGTCGCCAACGTGCCGCGTCTGTGCGGAGCCTGTCACCGCGAGTCGAGCGAGATGGTCGGGCGCCATCACATCGACGAGCAGAACGTCATCCAGAACTACTCGATGTCGATCCACGGCGAGGGCCTGTTCAAGACCGGCCTGACGGTGACGGCCGTCTGCACGAGCTGCCACACCGCGCACCACGTGCTGCCGCACGAGGACCCGCGGTCGACCATCAACCGCGCCAACATCGCCGGCACGTGCACACAGTGCCACGGTCAGATCGAGCAGGTGCATCAGAAGGTGATCCGCGGCGAGCTCTGGGAGAAGCAACCGCACGTCATCCCGGCCTGTGTCGACTGCCACGAGCCCCACCAGATCCGCCGCGTCCGCTACCAGGACACCCTGGACGATGCCTACTGCATGAGCTGCCACAACAACGAGGGGCTCTTCCGCATGGTCGACGGTCAGGTCGACTCGCTCTACGTCGACCAGGCGCGACTCCTCGTCTCGGCGCACGGCGCCAAGACGCCGTGCGTGCAGTGTCACGTCGGGGTGGACATCCGGAACGATCCCGTATGCCGCGACTCGGGACCGGTCGACTGCTCGATCTGCCACGCCGAGGAGGTCGAGAACTACCAGACCTCGATTCACGGACGTGAGTCCGCAGCCGGCAACGACCACGCCCCGGATTGCCGCGATTGCCACGGAACCCACGAGATCCGCCGCCACGACGACCTGGCGTCGCCGATCTTCGCGCGCAACATCCCGGATCTCTGCGGGCAGTGTCACCGGCACGGTGAGGTGGCGGCGGTCCGCCGGTCCGCCGGCGGTAGCGATGACTTCGTCGATCGCTACGCGATGAGCATCCACGGCAAGGGGCTCACCGACAGCGGTCTCATGGTGACCGCCGTCTGCTCGTCGTGCCACCTGAGCCACCGGGAGCTACCGGCCGACGATCCGGCCTCCACGGTCAACCCGGCCAATATCGCCGAGACCTGTGCGAACTGCCATCTGGGGATCTACGAGGAGTTCAAGTCGTCGGTGCACAGCCCGACGGTCACCGATCCCAGCACGACCGAGCACCGCCTGCCGGTCTGCAATGACTGCCACCAGTCGCACGAGATCGAGCGTGTCGATCGCGAGCACTTCCGGCAGCTCATCCTGCAGGAGTGCGGGGAGTGTCACGCGGAGGTCGCCGACAGCTACTTCGAGACCTACCACGGCAAGGTGTCGCTGCTCGGCTACGGCGAGACCGCGAAGTGCTCGGATTGCCACGGCTCGCACGGCATCCTGCCGCCGGACAACCCGTCGTCGACGCTGAGCCGGGCGAACATCATCGCCACATGCGGCAAGTGTCACCCGGAATCGAACCGCAAGTTCACGGGCTACCTGACCCACGCGACGCATCACGACAAGCACAAGTACCCGGCGCTCTACTACACGTTCTGGGGCATGACGACGCTGCTCGTGGGCACGTTCAGCTTCTTCGGGCTGCACACGCTGCTGTGGGTCCCGCGTTCCTTCCGCCAGCGGCGTGCCTTCAGGAAGCTCCTCGGGACCGGGCCGCACCGCTACGTGCAGCGATTCGGGGCGTTCCCCCGCATCCTCCACGTGATGGTCATCGTCAGCTTCCTCGGGCTGGCGATCACCGGCATGACGCTCAAGTTCGCCGGGCAGCCGTGGGCGGTCGAGCTGGCGCAGTGGCTGGGCGGTTTCGAGTCGGCTGGCACGATCCACCGCCTGTGCGCGATCCTGACCTTCGCCTACTTCGCGCTGCACTTCGTGCTGCTGCACCAGAAGCGCAAGGAGACCGGGCAATCGATCGGCGCGTTCGTGCTGAGCTCCGAGGGCATGCTCCCGAACGTGCGCGATCTGCGCGAGTTCTGGCAGACCACGAAGTGGTTCTTCGGTCTCGGGCCGCGGCCGCGGTATGGTCGCTGGACCTACTGGGAGAAGTTCGACTACTTCGCGGTGTTCTGGGGCGTGGCGGTGATCGGCTCCACCGGGCTCATGCTCTGGTTCCCCGAGTTCTTCACCCAGTTCCTGCCGGGCTACCTCATCAACGTGGCGACGATCATCCACAGCGACGAGGCGCTGCTCGCCACCGGCTTCATCTTCACGGTGCACTTCTTCAACACGCACTTCCGGCCGGAGAAATTCCCGATGGATCCGGTCATCTTCACCGGCGCGGTGCCGCTGGCCGAGCTCGAGCACGACCGGCCGCGCGAGTACGAGCAGCTGGTCGGGGAGGGGCGTGTCGATGCGATCACCGTCAGCGAGCCGCCGGTTTGGCTGCGGCGAACCGGACGGCTGTTCGGCTTCACGGCCCTGGGGCTCGGTCTGGCGCTGATCGTGATGATCCTCTGGTCGATGCTGTTCCAGTACCGGTAGGCGGGTCGCACCTTGCCGTCCAGGTGAGCACGTCGTCGTCGGGGCGCACGAGCGACCACCTCGCACCTCGCACCGCGGTCCGTGGTGCGCAGCACGAAGCCGCCACCGCCCACGGCCCAGCCCTCGAGGGCACTGCCGAACGCCATCCCGTGGACGGTGTTGCCCTGCGGTGCCGGATGTCCCCAGGCGTACTCCCAGGACGGGTAGGCGGGGGTGGTGGCAACGGGCAGCAGCGCGCTGGCCACCAGGAGGGTGGTGCAGGGGGCCGAGCCATCGATTGTCTCCCGAGTCGTGGTGGAGGATCGAGGGGGCGAAGGCGGAGAAGGAGACCTGGCTAGTCAACAGCATCCAGGATCGTCACCGGAACCGGCATCAGGTTCCAGGTGAAGACCGCCCCGGGCACCTCGCGACGGTGGATGGTCTGGCGAGCGATGGTGCCATCCTGCCAGACGTAGCGCCGGACCTCGCCATCATGGTCGCTGGCCACGTAGAGCTCGTCGGTGCCGTCGCCGTCGAGATCGGCGAGGAGTGCGGCGTGTTCGAAGCCGCCGGAGTCGCGATCGATCGACGTGATCTGCCAGGGCCGCCGCGGGTCGTCGCCCGGGCGCAGGAGCCACAGGCCGCTCTGGAAGGTCGCCGCCACCATCTCGCGCCGGCCGTCGCCGTCGAGGTCGCCGGCGGTCAAGAAGCGGCACAGGTGGTCGGGCAGGCGCGCGATGGTCGCGGGGGGGGCGTCGGTCGCGTCCACGCGGCGGATCTCGACCTGCTGGACGAGATGCAGGTTGCCGGCGCTGCCTCCGAGCTCGCCCTCCACCGAGACGTAGAGCTCGTCGGTGCCGTCGCCGTCGACGTCGTCGACCAGGATCTCCTTGGCGTGGCGCTCCCCGAGATCGATGACGACCTCGCGACCGATGCCCCGGGCCGGCACGTAGCGGACGACGGTCCCGGACTGCGGCGTGCCGTCCATGCGGTTGGGCTCGCTCGGCGTGGCATAGATCTCGGTCGTGCCGTCGCCGTCGAGGTCGCCGAGCTCGATCTCGTGCACGAAGGTGTCGGCCTGGCGGTCGAGCTCGACGACCCGTGCGGGACCGTCGCCGCCGTCGAGCTCGACCATGGCGACGATGCCCTGATCGTGGGTCGCCACCGCCAGCTCGGCGTCACCATCGCCATCCAGGTCGCCGAGCTCGCCGTCGCGCATGCGGCTGAAGCGACCGCCGAAGTCCGCCTTCCAGAGGGTCGTCGCCTCGAAGCCACGGCCGGCACGCCGCCAGAGCTTGATCGCCGCCCCGCTGCCGGCCAGGGTGAGGATGCCCGGGGCCTCGCCGGGCGCCACCGGCTCGTAGGCCATCGCCTTGTGAAAGACGTTGCTCTCCGGATCGGTCAGGGTCTCGACCTGCCAGCGCCCGCCGGCCCGGCGCAGGATCTCGAGGCGTGCAGCGTCGGGCGTCGCCGTCGCCTTGCCGTCGGGCCCGATCTCGAAGGGCGACAGGGCGAGGAGGAGCGCCGCCGGCAGCTCGGCCGGCGCCGGCCGGGCGAGCGGCAGCGCCCCGGAAGAGCGCCCGGGGTCGTCCGTGTCGCCATCGGCGTCCGGGGAGCGACCGCCGCCGGCGCCGCCGCAACCGGTCAGACCGACGAGCTCGAGGACGAGGAGCGCGGCGATCATGAGCAGACGACGGGGGAGCCGGCAACGACTGCCGGGGCGCGGGACCGGGTGACTCCTCGACATCTGCGACATCCTCCTCGTGGTGTGGCCCGGCCGCGAATCGGCACCGCAGCGGGCCGGCACGGTCCCGGGGCCACCCGGTGGCGGCGCGGACCGGTGCGCGCTGGAGCGCTGCCGGACAGTGACGGCCAGCACGGAGTGTAGCGCACGGCACCGCGCCTGACAGCGCGGCATGGCTCCCGTGCGGCGGCGCGGCGGCGGTGGCGGAACGGTGCGCTCACGGCTCCTGTATACTGGTCCCGTCATGCCGGATCTCCACGACCTGCCATTCATGGTGTACGCCGACGCCGCCGGACAGATCTTCGACCACCCGCACCTCAGGATGGCCGCGGTGGACGGCGGTGACCCGCAGCCGGTGCCGGCCGACGCTCTGATCCCGCTGCCGCGCGGCAGCGACCTCTTCACCCTGCCCGGGCGTTCACCGATCGGCATCGATCCGGACTCGGGCCGTCCGGTCGTGTTCGACGGCGATGACGGGGAGTCCCCCCTGGGTGTGGCGGCGTTCCTGGCCCCAGCGCACACCGTCACCTATCTCGCCGCCTATCGCCGGCACGACGCTTCGGCTCCGGTGCTGCCACTGTTCGCCTACGCCGCGGTCGGGTTCCGGGACGACACCTTCTGGGTGACGGGGCTGCGCGTCGATCCCGATCCTCGCCAGGATCCGTGGCGCTTCGATCCGAAGCGTCTGGCCGCCCAGGTGGCGCGCGGCGTGACAGCGGCGCCGGACAACCGGCTCGTGCGGCAGCTCGAGCGCTGCGCACTCGAGTACGGCTGCCGCGCGGCACAGAACTACTTCATCGGTCGTCACGAGGCACCCCTTCCGACCAGCATCGCCTGCAACGCGCAGTGCGTCGGCTGCATCTCGCTGCAACCCGACGGCAGCTTCCGCGCCTCGCACGACCGGCTGCAGGTGGCGCCGACGCCCGAGGAGGTGGCCGCGGTGGCGCTCGGACACCTCGAGCGCGTGCCGGACGGGGTGGTCAGCTTCGGCCAGGGCTGCGAGGGCGAGCCGCTGGTGATGGGCGATCTCCTCGTCGAGGCGGTGCGGCGCATCCGCGCCGTCACCGATCGGGGCACCATCAACCTGAACTCCAACGCCTCGGAGCCGGAGGTCGTGGAGCGTCTGGCGGCGGCCGGTCTGGACGCCATGCGGGTCAGCCTGAACAGCCCCCGGCCGTCCGTCTACGACGCCTACTACCGGCCCCGCGGCTACGGGCTCGAGCAGGTCGAGGCGTCGATCCGGGCGATGCGCCGGCGCGATCGCTTCGTCAGCATCAATTACCTGGTCTTCCCGGGGGTCAACGACACGGATGACGAGCTGGAGGCGCTGGAGTCGTTCATCGTGCGCACGGGGCTGCAGATGATCCAGTGGCGTAACCTGAACATCGACCCCGAGCTCTACGGGCGCTCGCTGCCGGACGGGGTGCTGCGGCCGGGCTTCGGGATGCGGGCGCTCATCGATCACCTGCGTCGCCGCTTTCCCGCGCTGCGGCATGGCTACTTCAATCCGCCGGTGGCCGCGGTGCGTCGCGCCTGACCGCCGCCGGTCCGGCGGCAACGGCAACACGGGCGCGCGGCATCGGCGGCCGTCCAGGCTGTCGGTGCCGGGACGCATCGTCCACCCACCGACGGCCGGGCGAGCGACGGCGGCGCGGTGCGGCGGCTCGCGGCGTGACATGGCGCCGTGCGGCCGGCCTGCATGGTGACGGCCCGTCGCTTGCTTGGGTTGCAGCACGGGCACGGACCGGTCGCCCGCCCGCCCGGGACGTACCGGCCCCCGGACCTGTCGACCCGACCCACCGACCGACCCGGCGTACCCCGCCGACCTCGACCATGCCGTGCGGCCCCGACCGAGGACGCCCGCCGGCAGCGCCGATGCCGCCGGCCTCCCCGCCGGGAGATGCAGATGGAGATCAGAGGCAGGTGGCGGCGGGTGGCGGTGCCCGTCGTCCTGGCGGTGCTGATGGCCGCGACGAACGGCTGTCGCGTCGCCGCACCGGGCAGTGCGGCGCTCTCGCAGGATGCGGAGCCGGCTGCAGGCCCCGCGATCGGGGCGCCGGCCGGCGTCGTGACCGTCGAGGATGCCGAGGGCGACGTGCGCTACGTCGTCACGGAGCCGGCCGCGGTCGAGCGCATCCTGCGCGGATGGCCGCCGGCGGTGCGCCATGCCCTGCTGACGACCGGAAACTACGAGACCTCGCGACCGGCGATCGCGAGGTCCCTCTGGCGCGTCGTCCTGTCGGAATCGTCGCACAAGGTGGATGCGCCACGACCCGAGATCCGCAAGACGACCTGGGGGTCGATCAAGGTGCGCTACAGCTAGGCCCGCACCGCCGCACGGTGGTGCGGGCGGGGTGACCGGGGCGAGGAGCGATGGCCGCAGGCGTACTCGCGATGGATCGCGCTCACGCTTGCGGCCTCGCTGCCTGGCCGGTGTCTCGCCGCTCCCGCGGCCTGGCCGGTCTAGTCGCCCTCGGCCGGGATCGGGTGCGCGATCGCGGCCCAGCGTTCCTCGTAGTCGAAGGCCTTGAAGGTCGGGCTGTCCTCGTTGTGGCACGCGAGGCAGTCGTCCGGCTCGGGCAACATCAGACCGACGGTGGCGGCGTCCAGCTCGCCGGCGGTGATGGCCTCCATGGTCTTCTTCTTCCAGTAGCCGCTGCCGGGGCCGTGACAGCTCTCGCAGCTCACCCCTTCCTCGAGGGTGATCTTCTCCTCACCGATGTTGTCGAGGACGGGGAAGGCCGTCACGTGGCACCTCAAGCACTCCGGAGCCTTCTGCGGATCGCCGAGATCGCGCTTGGCGGCGATCTCCTTGGCCTCGTCGGTGGCGAGCGTCGCGTAGGCCGAAGCGTGGGCCGACTTCTCCCAGATGCCGAACTGATCGCCGCTCTTCTCCGTCTTGTGGCAGATCTTGCACTTCTTGACGCCCGTGAAGTCGAAGCTCTCTTCGACCGACTTCGCATCGTCCTCCTCGCCGCCGGTGACGGCAGGGACAGGCGTCATGATCGTCCAGGTGAGAAACATGGCGACTGCGAGCGCCATGGCCGGAAGGATCAGCTTCATGGCTGGTCGAACCTCCTCGTGGTTCGCACCACGGTCGAGTTTCCGAGTTGTCCTGACACACGCGGCGGCAGCTGCGAGTGCGAAGCGCACTGCGGCGACACGCTCGGGCCGGGCGCGTCCGGATTGCGGGGGACGAGTATAGCCTCGATCCACACCCCGTGACGACAAGACTTCACAAGCAGTCTACGCAA
>JASFRE010000102.1:0-10460 GCA_050115055.1 Candidatus Eiseniibacteriota bacterium
CAGGTGGACGCCGAGCGCTGGCTCGGCGGGATGCATGGCCCGCAGGCTGTCGAGGTGGGCGATGGCCGCCTCGAGCGCGCCGGCCCGGCGAGCCGCCATGCGGTAGCTGTTGCCGAGCTCGAGATCGCCGGGGGCGGCGGCGAGACCGGCCCCGAGACGCGCCATCGTGCGCTGAGCGGCGAGGCGATCGGTCGCGGTGGCTGCTGGCGACGCCCCCGCCTCGAGCTCCCGGGTCGCCCCGCCGGGCTCCCGTGTCGCCGCCCTGGACGGGCCGCTACCGACCAGCAGCGCGATGGCCAGGAGAGGCGCGCAGTGCCGCGCGCGTCGCAGGTGTTCGGGACGGATCTGGGTCATGGCTTCCTTTGAAACACGGGTGCCGGATCGCGGGTCCAGGGCGGCTGGGTGGCGATCGGCGGCAGACGCTAGCACGCGGCAGGACGGGCACTCAACCGGGTGCCATGGCGGCCGGGAAGCCGGTGTCGTCTTGCCCATCCTGGTGTTCCCTCGTACACTCGGATCGCCCCTGTCCCCGCATCTCGCACCTGGAGCCGACGATGCCCCGTTTCCTGCGCCGTGCCGCCGGCCGCGCCGAGTCCGTCCTCGTCGCCCTCATGGTCCCCGTCGCCCTCGCCACCCTCGTCCCGGCCCCGGGGGCCGTCGCCAAGACCGGGCGCACGGATCAGTTGCTGGAGCCCGGGCGCACGGATCAGTTGCTGGAGCCCGGGCGCTACCAGCGCAGCGCACAGCGGACAGTCGACCTGGCCACTGGCCTGGTGATCTCGGCCTTCCAACTCGAGGCCGGCCCCTACGCCGGCGCTGCGGAGAGCCAGGCCCGTGCCTATCTGCGCGAGTGGGGGGCACCGTTCGGCCTGAACCCGGCAGCGGGCGACGTGGATCGCGGCCTGCGGCTGGCCGGGGTGCGGCGCGGACCGTGGGGCGACCACGTCGAGTTCCAGCAGGCGGTCGGCGGTGTCCCGGTGCTCGACAGTGACGTCGTGGTGACCGTGCGCCGGGCCGACGGTCGAGTCACCTCGGTCATGTCGCGCTACCGGCCGGCGGGGCCGGCGGACGCCGCCGCGCCGCTGGTGGCACCGGCCGACGCGCAGCTGGCGGCCGCCATGGCGCTCGGCGCGACGCCGGTGCGCAGCGGACGCGAGTCGATCGAGCTGGCCTACCGGCGCAATCCGGACAGCCGCTCGCTCACCCTGGTCTACCGGGTCGGCCTGCCGGCCGTCACACCGCTCGGCGACTGGGAGGTGCTGGTCTCGGCCACATCGGGCGCGGTGCTCGGTCTCCGCGATCGGGCCGTGCACGCCACCGGCAGCGGTCGGGTCTTCGATCCGGATCCGCTGACCACGGCCGAGGTCGCCTACGGCACGCCGGGATTCGTCGACGGCAACGACGCCAGCACGCCGGAGCTCGAGGCGCAGACCATGGCGCGCTTGCTGCCCGACCTGACGTTCACGAGCGGTGCCTACCATCTCGATGGTCCCCACTGTCGCCTCGTCGACTTCGAACCGCCGTCGAGCGCCCCGTTCACGGCTCCGGACCCGGATGGCTTTCATCTCACTCGCGACGCGCAGGGCTTCGAGGATGTCCTGGTCTACTGGGGCATCGACATGAGCCAGCGCTGGATCCAGGCGCTGGGCTTCTCGAACATCCAGAACGGTCCGATCGAGTGCGACCCGCACGGTCTCAACGGGGCCGACAACTCTCACTACCTGCCGAGCACCAACCGGCTGGCGTGGGGCGAGGGCGGCGTCGACGATGCCGAGGATCTCGATGTCGTGCTGCACGAGTACGGGCACGCCATCCAGCACGCCCAGGTGCCCGGCTGGGGGGGAGGTGAGGAGGGGGCCATGGGCGAGGGCTTCGGCGACTACTGGGCCGGCAGCTACTCGGCGGCGGTCTCCGGCTACCAGGACGACTGGGTCTTCAACTGGGACGGGCACAATCCCTTCTGGCCGGGCCGCGTGCTCGACTATCCGGCGACCTACCCGAGTGGCATGAGCGGCTCGATCCACCAGGATGGCCAGATCTGGTCGTCCAACCTGATGCTCGTCTGGCGCGAGACCTGCCGGGAGGTGGTGGATCGCGCCACCATCGATCACCACTTCGCGCTCGGCAGCTGGGCGACGATGCCGCAGGCGGCGGCCGCCTGGATCCAGTCGGATCAGAACCTGCACGAGGGGCTCAACGTCGATACCTTCGTCTACTTCTCGACCCTGCGCGGATTCGTGGCGCCGGGCGAGATCGAGGTGCCGCAGACGACGCACACGCCGCTGGTCGACACGGCGGATCCCGGCCCCTACCCGGTGGTCCTGACCGCGACCTCGCCGTCCGGCGTGACCGGGGTGGAGCTGCGCTACGGGATTGACGGGGTGATCGACCACACCGTGGCGATGAGCCCGACGGGCAATCCGAACGAGTGGGCGGCAGCGATCCCGTCGCTCGGCAGCGGCATCACCGTGAGCTACTACGCGGTGGCGGACAACGCGGTGGGGTTCCGCGCCACCGTGCCCCGCCCGGCGCCGTGCGGCGACGTGCACCACTTCGAGGTGCTGGGGTCGTCGAGCGTGCTGGCTCGGGCGGCGCCCGGACACAACGCGCTCGAGCTGAACCGCCCGAATCCGTTCAATCCGGCGACGACGCTGGTCTACTCGCTGGCCGTGGCCGGACGGGTTCGCCTGGCGATCCACGACGTCGAGGGCCGGAGGGTGCGTCTCCTCGTCGACGCGGAGCAGGCGGCGGAACGCTTCACGATCGCGTGGGACGGTCGCGACGACGCGGGGCGCGACGTCGCGTCGGGCGTCTACCTCTGCCGGCTCGAGGGGCCGGGGTTCACGGTCACACGGAAGATGGTGCTGGTCGAGTAGCGGCCGTGGCGTCAGGTGCTGGAGCCGCTCGAACCGGACGAGCCGGAGCCGGAGCCGCCGCCCTTCGAGGGGCCCTTGTCGCTCGCAGTGCTCGAGTCGCCGCCGGAGCTGCCCTTCGATGTCCCGGACGCCTCACCGCCACCTCCACGCTCGGCCTTGGCCGCCTTGCGGTAGGAGGTGCTGCGGTAGTCGGTGATGTAGAAGCCGCTCCCCTTGAAGAGCAGACCGGCACCGGCGCCGATCAGACGCTCGACCGACCCACCGCAGCGCGGGCAGGTCTCCAGCTTGTCGGCCGTGATCGACTGGAAGACCTCGAAGGTGTGGCCGCAGTCCAGGCACTTGTAGTCGTAGGTCGGCATGGCCCTGCCCGGAGCGTGCCTAGAGGTTGCCGGCGATGTCGTCGTCGTAGGCGAACCGCACCTGTCCGGCGAGCACCCGGTCGATGGCGCGTGTCGTCACCTTCTCGGGCCTCTCGTCGGTCTGGCGTCGCAGCCGGTTGTTGAGGCGCCGCGCCTCGCGGGCCGCCACCACGACCATCTCGTAGGTCGAGGTCGGGATCGTGGCGCCCGGCGTCTCCTCCATCGTCGCCATCTCGTGGGTCGGGATGACACCCTCGGTCATGCCCCCGTCGTCGAGGGGCGGATCGACCGGATCGGGCAGCGGCACGTCGATCGACGCGTGGGGCGTATCGTCCGTCGGCGCCTGTCCGCCCTCGTCACCGGTGCCGGTCTCCGGCACACGCTCGTCGCTCGGGTCGATTCCATGGTCCTGCTCGGTCGCGTCGGCCACGTCAGTATCCCCCACGTGCAAGGTGATCCCTCCGCGAATGCTGGTTCGAGGCGTGTTCCCGTTAGGCAAACGAATCTCGGACTATAACGGTTCCCGCCACGATGCTCAATCCAATATGATGCCCCGGATGGCCCGGGCGATGCAGGCAGCCATGCTCCGTGGCGGGACGTCGGATGACCCCGGGGCTCTTGACGGAGACCAGGCTTCACTGCTAGATTGCTGTCTTTCAATGAGATAGCGTTCGGACTGGAGCCCCGCGCGGCGTCCCGGGTGCGGCGGGGACGGCGGCGAGCGGTCCGCAGCCGGTCCGGAGGCCGGTCCGCTGGCGCCCGGGGGCCGGGGCGAGGTCGGAGCAACCAGCATGAGCACAGCGCGCGCAAAGCGGATCTTCTCGGGGATCCAGCCGTCGGGCGAGATTCACATCGGTAACTACGTCGGTGCCATCCGGAACTGGGTCGCGCTGCAGGGTGACTACGATTGCATCTTCTGCATCGTCGACTATCACGCCATCACCCAGCCCTACGATCCGGCGGCGATGCAGCAACGGATCGGCAACGCCGCCGTGGCGCTGCTGGCGGCCGGGCTGGACCCCGAGCGCTGCATCCTCTTCGTGCAATCGGAGGTGCCCGAGCACACCGAGCTGGCCTGGGTCCTCAACTCGGTCACCTCGATCGGGGCGCTCGAGCGCATGACCCAGTTCAAGGAGAAAGCCGAGCAGCACCGGGGCCACCTGAACGTCGGTCTCCTCGACTATCCGGTCCTGCAGACGGCGGACATCCTGCTCTACCGCGGCGAGCTGGTGCCGGTCGGGGAGGACCAGGTGCAGCACCTGGAGCTCGCTCGCGAGATCTGCCGGCGTTTCAACTACCTCTACGGCGAGCTCTTCCCCGAGCCGCAGGCGCTTCTGACCTCGACACCGCGGATCATGGGTGTCGACGGCAAGACGAAGATGTCGAAGAGCCGCGGCAACACCCTGCCGGTGCTGGCGCCGCTCGACACGACCTGGGAGGCGCTGCGCACCGCCGTCACCGACGAAAACCGCAAGCGACGCAGCGATCCGGGCGATCCGGAGATCTGCAACATCTTCACCATGCACCGGGCCCTGTCGCGCCCCGAGCAGGTCGAGATGGTGCGGACCGAATGCCGGCGGGCAGGCATCGGCTGCGTCGACTGCAAGAAGCTCCTGTTCGAGAACTTGAAGGCCGAGATCGAGCCGTTCCAGGAGCGAGCCCAAGAACTGGTGGCGGATCCCGGGCGGGTGCGCACGGTGCTCGCCGAGGGCGCCCGGCGGGCACGCGCCATCGCGGGACCGGTCATGAAGGAGGTGCGCGACGCGATGGGTCTGCGACCCGGTCACAGGCCGCCTGGGGGTGCCGCCGGCGAGGTGGCGCGGGACGCGTCATGAGTGCCGCGCGGCCGCGTGCCGGAGGCGGATCCGGCGGCGAACGTCGGGGGCCGGATGACCGGCGCGTGGTTCCGTTGCCGCCGCGCCACGCGCGGGGCGGCACGCGCGACCGCGAGGCGGGCCGCCGGCTCATCGATCGCTCGGCCGAGTCGGAGGACGAGCGGGTCGAGCCGACGCTGCGCCCGGTGCAGCTCGATGACTTCATCGGCCAGAAGGAGCTCAAGGCGCAGATCCGGCTGATGATCGATGCCGCGCAGGGGCGCGAGGAGGCACTCGATCACGTGCTGCTGAGCGGTCCACCGGGGCTCGGCAAGACGACCCTGGCACAGATCATCGCGGCCGAGCTCGGCGTGGCCTTCGTGTCGACCTCCGGGCCGGTGATCGAGCGCTCCGGGGACCTGGCCGGGTTGCTGACCGGGCTCGGTCGTGGTGACGTTCTCTTCATCGACGAGATCCACCGGCTGAATCACGTGGTCGAGGAGTACCTCTATCCGGCCATGGAGGACTACCGCCTCGACATCGTCCTCGACACCGGGCCGGGAGCGCGATCGGTGCGGATCGCGCTGGAGCGTTTCACGCTCATCGGTGCCACGACACGCACCGGGCTCCTGACGTCGCCGCTCCTGACCCGCTTCGGATTCGCGACCCGGATCGACTACTACCCGGCCGGGGAGCTGGCCGAGGTGGTGCGACGTTCGGCGGCGCTGCTCGAGGTGACGATCGACGCGGGCGGTGCTGAAGAGCTGGCGCGGCGCGCCCGGGGCACGCCGCGCGTCGCCAACCGGCTGCTGCGCCGGGTCCGCGACTACGCGCAGGTGCGGGCGGCAGGGCACATCGACCGGGCGGTGGCGCAGGCGGCCCTCGACCTGCTCGGCGTCGACGCCTGCGGGCTCGAGGTGATGGACCGACGGCTGCTCGAGGCGGTGGTGGACCACTACGGCGGCGGCCCGGTCGGGCTGGCCACCCTGGCGGTGTCGGTCGGCGAGGAGCCCGACACGATCGAGGAGGTCTACGAGCCCTACCTGATCGAGCTGGGCATGTTGAAGCGGACGCCCCGCGGCCGGGTGGCGACGCCGCGCGCCTATGCGCACCTGGGGCGGACGCCGGACGTCACGGATCCCTCCGGTCAGGGCCGGCTGGTCTGACCGTGCCGCGCGGGGAACTGGGGGGAATGGAGCCGCCCGTGAGCTTCAGACGTTCGGACTATGCCTATCGGTTGCCGGAGGCGCAGATCGCCAGCCGGCCGGAGCCGACGCGGAGCGGCGCCCGTCTCCTGGTGGTGCGACGCCAGACACCTCCAGGCACCCCCGCCGACCTGGCGACGGTGGCCGATCTCGGGCGCTTTCTCGGTGCCGGCGACTGCCTGGTGCTGAACGAGACGCGGGTGCGCCCGGCGAGGCTCTACGGCGTGCGCTGGGGGACCGGTGGCGGGATCGAGGTGCTGCTGGTGCGGCGGCTCGAGCGGCAGGCGGACGGTGCCGAAGTCTGGGAGGTGCTGTGCCGGCCCGGCAAGCGGCTGAAGCCCGGCACCCGCTTCCTGGTCGCCGACGAACTGCTGCGCGGCGAGGTGCTGCATCATCGTGGCCGCGGGCGCCGCGCCGTGCGCCTGGAGCCGACGACGGCCGGCGGCACGGTCGACGATGCCATCGAGTGCGCCGGTCACGTGCCGCTGCCGCCCTACATCCGGCGCGCGGACGATGTGCGCGACCGGGAGGACTACCAGACCGTCTTCGCGCGCGTGCCGGGGGCGGTGGCGGCGCCGACTGCCGGCCTCCACTTCACCCCCGAGCTGCTGGCCGGACTCGGGCGGGCCGGCATCAGCATCGTGCGGCTCGTCCTGCACGTCGGTCCCGGCACCTTCACGCCGGTGGTGGCCGATGACGTGCGGGAGCATCGCCTCGATCCGGAGCCCTTCGAGCTGCCGGCGACCACCGCTGCCGCCATCAACGCCAGCCGCGCGGCCGGGGGGCGCATCGTCGCCGTCGGCACCACCGTCGTCCGGGTGCTCGAGACCCAGGCGCGGCGGGCCGGCGCCGACGAGACCGTGGTGCCCGGTTCCGGCGAGACCGACCTGTTCATCGTGCCGCCATTCGAGTTCAAGGCGGTCGACGTCATGTTGACCAACTTCCATCTGCCCGAGTCGACGCTGCTCATGCTGGTGGCGGCCTTCGTCGGGCGCGAGCGCATCCTCGACGCCTACGCGCAGGCCGTGGCGGCCGACTTCCGCTTCTACTCCTATGGCGACGCCACCCTCCTCATTCGCTGAGCGGGCGGCGTTCGCCCTCGAAGCCGGCGGCGCGGTCGGCCCCCGCCGTGGTCGGCTCGAGCTGCCGCATGGCCCGGTGGAGACGCCGGTCTTCATGCCGGTCGGCACGCAGGCGGCGGTCAAGACCCTCGCCCCCGACGAGCTCGAGGCGGCGGGTGCCTCGATCCTCCTCGCGAACACCTACCATCTCTACCTGCGGCCCGGACCCGCGGCGCTGCGGGCGCACGGCGGCCTGCACCGGTTCATGGCCTGGGATGGCAACATCCTCACCGACTCGGGCGGCTATCAGGTAATGAGCCTGAGCCCGCTGGTGCGGATCGGTGACGACGCGGTGACGTTCCGCTCGCATCTGGACGGCACGCGGATCGAGCTGTCGCCAGAGGCGGCGCTGGACGCGCAGGACGCCTTCGGGTCGGACATCGCGATGGTGCTCGACGTCTGCCCGCCCCACGCCGCCGGAGCCGAGGCGCTGGCCCTGGCCGTGCGACGGACGGCGCGCTGGGCCGAGCAGAGCCGCGCGTGGCTGCGCCGGCAAGCCGCCGGGGCGGGAGAGGGCGGTGGGCGGGGCGGTGCCGGTCGCCTGGTCTTCGCGATCAGCCAGGGCGGCATCGATCTCGGGCTGCGGCGCTCGGCGGCGGCGCACCTGGTCGACCTCGACTTCCCGGGCTACGCGCTGGGAGGCCTGATGGTCGGCGAGCCCAAGCCGGCCACCTGGGAGGCGGTGGAGGCGGTCTGCGCCGAGCTGCCGGTGGACCGCCCGCGCTACCTGATGGGGGTCGGGGCGCCGGACGACCTGGTGGAGGGCGTGCGGCGCGGCGTCGACCTGTTCGACTGCGTGCTGCCGACGCGCAACGCCCGCAACGGGCAGGTCTTTACGCGCCGCGGGCGGCTGATCATCAAGCACGCGGCCTGGAAGGACGACCCGCGGCCGCTCGACCCTGGCTGCGGCTGCGCGACCTGCCGCCGGTTCTCGCGCGCCTACCTCCGGCACCTCTTCATGACCGGCGAGATCCTCGGGCTCAGGCTGTTAACCCTGCACAGCGTCTCTTTTTATCTTTCGCTGATGGGTGAAATCCGCCAGAGTGTGACGGCAGGCGAGGCGGCGTTCGAGGCCTGGAGCCGGCAGTTCCTGGCGAGCTACCGGGCCGGGGAGGCCGAGCGCGCCGCGCGCCAGCGGCGCGATGCCGCCGGGGCCTGAGGCGCCGGCGGCCGGGACACGAGAGATCGACCTGGAGGAGGACGGACATGGTGGACGTGGCGTGGGCGCAGGGTGGTGGCGAGGCGGCATCGCAGCCGTCGACGCTGATCCAGGTGGTGATGCCGTTCGTCTTCATCTTCGTCATCTTCTACTTTCTGCTGATCCGGCCGCAGGTCAAGAAGCAGAAGGCACTTTCGGCGATGATCGCCAACCTGAAGAAGGGGGACCGGGTCGTCACGAATGGCGGAATCTGTGGCGTGGTGGTCGGTACCAAAGAGGATGCGATCGTCCTGAAGGTGGCCGAGAACACCAAGATCGAGGTGGTCAAGTCGGCCGTCGCGTCGCTCAGGGGAAGCGCCGACCATGAGTCCACGTAAGCTGTCATACTATGGCGAGGAGGTCCTCCGACGCCGCTCCGAGCCGGTCGACCCGTCGGATCTCGCCACCCCCGAGCTGCGCCAGCTGGTCGAGGAGATGTACGAGACCTGCGAGGCCGAGGAGGGGGCCGGGTTGGCGGCGCCCCAGATCGGCATCGGCAAGCGTCTCTTCGTCGTCGACTGCCAGGAGTTCCCGGAGGATCCGGACGATCCACACCGCCGCTTCGCGATCGTCAATCCGGAGCTCGTGCAGCACGAGGGCAGGATCGACAGCGAGGAGGGATGCCTGTCGATCCCGGGGGTGCGTCTCGTCGTCAAGCGTGCGCGGCGAGTGACCATCCGCGGGCTCGATGTCGAGGGGCAGCCGCTCGAGGTCGCGGCTGACGGCCTGGTCTCGCGCTGCATCCAGCACGAGCTGGATCATCTCGACGGCATCCTCATCATCGACCGGGTCAGCAGTCTCAAGCGGCAGCTTCTCAGGCGGCAACTCGAGGAGATCGCCGCCTCCTGATCGACGGCGCGAGCGGCGCCGCGCGGACCCTCGATGGCACTGAGGATCCTCTTCATGGGGACACCGCCGTTCGCGGTGCCCTCGCTCGAGCGGCTCAGCGACGCGGGCCACGCGTTGCTCGTGGTCACGCAGCCGGCGCGTCCGGCCGGTCGCGGCCTCGAGCCCCGGCCGTCGGCGGTGCGGGTTGCCGCCGAGGCGCGGGGCCTGTCCGTCCTCGAGCGTGCCAGCCTGCGCGATGCGGGGTCTCGCGAGCCGCTGGCCGCGTTCCGGCCCGACCTCGTCGTCGTCGTCGCCTTCGGACTCATCTTGCGTCGCAGCATCCTCGCGCTGCCGGATCTCATGCCGATCAACCTGCACCCGTCGCGTCTGCCGGAGCTGCGGGGCGTGGCGCCGATCCCGTGGACCGTCTGGAGCGGCGCCGGCGAGACGGCGGTGACGACGATCCGCATGGACTCGGGGGTCGACACGGGCGATCTGCTGCTGCAGGAGCCGGTCCCGGTCGGTGCGCGGGTGACGGCGGGCGAGCTGACCGCGCAGCTGGCGACCCGCGGCGCCGATCTGCTGGTGCGCACGGTGCGCGGCGTCAGCCAGGGGGCCGTGACCCCGCGCCCGCAGCCGGCTGCCGGTGCGACCTACGCGCCGCGGCTCGTCAAGGCGCACGGACACCTCGACTGGTCGCGGCCGGCGGTCGAGCTGGACCGGCAGGTGCGCGCCACGACGCCGTGGCCGCGGGCGCGGGCGCGGCTCGGCGAGCACCCGGTCACGGTCGTCGAGGCGCGGCCGGCGACCGACGGCGGTGCGGAAACGGGACCGCCGGGCAGCATCGTGGAGTGCGCGCCCGAGCGGCTGGTGGTGGCGACCGGTGCCGGTGCGCTGGAACTGGTCACGGTGCAGCCGGCCGGCAAGCCGGTCATGTCGGGCGCGGCATTCGCCCGCGGACGGCGCCTCGGAGCCGGTGATCGCTTCGAGAGCCTGCCGGTGCCGCCGGATCTGGAGTGGCCGCGGCCGGTGGGCGGTGCGCGGTGAGGGTGGTCGCGG
>JASFRE010000103.1:0-10452 GCA_050115055.1 Candidatus Eiseniibacteriota bacterium
CGCCGGCTTTCTTGAGCCCCACCAGGCCACTCGAGGCCACGCAGCCGCCGCCCCGGCAACGCCTGCCAGGTCGGTGCCGTCGGTGTCGCGTGAGCAGCGCGCGAGCTTCGCCCGTCACGCGCGCCTCCAATCAACCCGGGACGGGGCCCGCTGATGCCCAGGTCGTTTCGCGGATTCGAGATCACCAACGAGCCGATCGGCCGTGGCGGTATGGCGCTCATCTACAAGGGCGTCCAGACCGCCCTCGACCGGCCGGTCGCCGTCAAGGTGCTCCATCCGGCGCTGTCCGCCGATCAGCAATACATCTGGCGCTTCGAGGGCGAGGCCAAGTCCGCGGCGGCGCTGCGCCATCCCAACATCGTCACCATCCTCGACTTCGGCAGCCAGGACGACACGTACTTCATCGTCATGGAGTACGTCGACGGAACCGATCTCAGGCGGACCCTGGATCGGACGCGGCCGCTGCCACCGGAGATCGTGCTGGCGCTGCTCGAGGAGATCTGCCTCGGGCTCGAGGTCGCGCAC
The DNA here is from genome assembly GCA_050115055.1 of Candidatus Eiseniibacteriota bacterium. Classification (GTDB taxonomy): domain Bacteria; phylum Eisenbacteria; class RBG-16-71-46; order CAVPCR01; family CBDCWB01; genus JASFRE01. The sequence goes on from JASFRE010000103.1 coordinate 526, forward strand.
ACTCACGGCACGGTCCATCGCGACATCAAGCCCGGCAACATCCTGATCAGCAAGCGCGGCGAGGTGAAGATCGCCGACTTCGGACTGGCGCGCGACAAGGCGGTGCGGGCACGGCTGTCGACGCAGGACGCCACCCTGCCAGGCACCATCCTCGGCACCCTGGCCTACATGTCTCCCGAACAGCTGGCCGGCGAGGAGGTCAACGCCCCGAGCGACATCTTCTCGCTCGGCGTGATGGCGTACGAGCTCCTGACCGGCGTGCGCCCGTTCTCGGGTCAGTCCGACTCCGAGGTCCGCGAGTCGGTGCTGCGCGCCGATCCGCCACCCATCATGGAGCGCTGCCCGACCGCCATCCCGGAGATCGAGTCCCTCGTCAGGCGGATGATCGCCAAGCAGCCCGAGGACCGCTTCGCCTCGGTCACCGACGTCCTGCGCGAGATCCGCAACTGCATGGACCGGCTCGACCCGTCGGGCGCCTTCATGAAGCACCGGCGCGATTACCTCCGGCGCTTCGTCGCGGATCCGGCCGCCTTCACCGAGATGCTCCGGGCGCAGCGTGCCGAGCGCGCGTCCTCCACCGGACCGTCGCCGCATGGTCGCGGCACCCCCGCCTCGCCGGCAACCGATCCCTCGGCCGTCACCGTCGCGCATCCGGCAGACGAGGCACCGACCGAGCTGGCGCCGCCGGTCGCTGCCACTCACGACGCCCCCAGCGCGCCGGGGACGCGGCCGCGCAGCGGGCCGCACGACGCGCCGCCATCCGGCCCGACCGATGTCGTGACACGCCGGAGCGGCGCCGCGCGCGCAGGGCAACGCCCACTCCGCTCGCGGCCGGTCTTCTGGGTCGCGGCGACCCTCGTCCTCGCGGCCGTCGTCGTCACGGCACTCTGGATGCTCGGCGGCGACGGCGGACCGCCCGCGACCGTCTTCGCACTCGATCTCGACAGCACGCCGGCCGGCGCCGAGGTGGCGATCCGCAGCCCCGGCACCGCGACCTGGCGGCGCACCGGGCAACGGACGCCGTGCCGGCTCGAGGCGCTCGAGGCCGGCGGCCCCCTCGAGGTCCGCCTGGCCCGCGACGGTCACGTCGACACGACGCTGGTCGTCGACCCCGTCGCCGGCGGTGAGGTGACGCTGCGCACCGCGCTCCGGCCACTGCCGCGCACCGGCCGGCTCACGCTCAGGACCACGCCCCCGGGAGCCCGGGTGTCGATCGTGCCGCCGGGGGCCGCCAACGCCCGTGACCTCGGTCGCACGCCGCTGACCGCGATGGCGCTCGCCGCCGGCCACCACACGCTCACCATCACCCCCGACGATGAGCGCTTCCGCGACACGACGCTGGTCGCGACGATCGCCCGTGACGAGCCGCTCGTGCTCGACGTGACGCTGGCGAGACGACCGGCGACGTCCGATGGAGAGGGCAGCGGCTCGCCGGAGAAGCGAGATCCGAGCGCGTCGCCACCGTCCCCGCCAAGGCGGCCGCCGACGCGGCCGGACCCGCGCCTCGCCACGATCCAGGAGCTCGAGTCGCGACTCCGGACGGCGCGCGCGGCGGCCGAGCGCGCACAGGCCGACGAGCTGGTCCCCGGGCTGTTCCAGGACGCCACGCGCCGCATCGACGAGGCCGAGGGCATGCGGCGCGACCGCCGCCTGGACGCGGCGCTGTCGACCTACCAGTCGGCCCTCGATGATCTCGAGGAGGCGGCCCGCGTCGCGACCGCGGTGCGCGAGGCCGATCTCCTGCTGCGCGAGGCCGAGTACGAGCAGGTCCTGGAGACGTTGCCCGCGAAGACGGACGATCGGGAGGGCACGCCTGCGTCCCCCCGGGTCGCCACGCTCCGCGAGCGCGCCGCCGCGGCGCTCGAGATCGTCGACGAGGCCAGACAGCTGGCGACGGACGGCCGCGTCGCTGCCGCGCTGAGCCGGCTCGAGGACCTGCCGGACACCGACCGCGCGACCGCGCGCTTCCGCCGGCTCGTCGAGGAGATCCAGCGCCAGGACCGGACGGCCCCCGAGATCGAGTACACGCCGGTCGAGCGGGTCGGCGAGCAGGCGGCGCTGCGGATCCGGGCGACGGTCACCGACGAGGTCGGGGTGCGCCGGGTCGAGCTGCACGTCAGGAAAGGCCGCGACGGCGAATTCAGTGTGCTACCGATGGAGGCGGTCGGCGACGGCGTCTACGAGGTGGAGGTCCCACGGGAGCTCTACCGCGGCGCCGGCATGGACTACTACATCACCGCCACCGATCAGAACGCGAACCAGCGCTCGAGCAGCACGACGACCCTGCAGGTCGACTACAAGCTCACCCCCCCTCCACCACCGTGAGAGCTGCGCGAGATGTAGACGCGCGCGTGTCATCGTCGTCGCGAGGCCCCCGCCGACAGGAAAACGACAAGGACGAGGTGAAAGGAGTCCCCACGAGATGCTGCGATCGATCGCGTTTCTGATGCTGGCCGTGCTGCTGGCCGGCACACTGACCACGCTTCCCGCCGCTGCCCAGGACACGCACGTCAGCGTGGCGCTGTCGTCCTGGTTCAACAACTGCGACATCCCGGCCGGCGAGCAGGACAGCCAGATGGGGCTGTCGTTCGGCCCCTCGGTCACCGTGAGCCGCGGACACTGGCGAATCTTCGGCACGCTCTACCGCGGCAGGTTCGACGTCGAGCCTGACCAGGCAGTGATCCTGCAAGATGGAGAACCCGTCTTCGCCGACGCCATTGCCCGCAAGCGCGGCTTCACGTCGGATGGCCACATCACCCGCTTCGATGCCACCATCGACGTCGGCTACGAGTTCAACCGCTACGCGACCCTGAGCTTCGGCCTGGCCATCAACCGTCGCAGCGCCGAGGTCGAGACCTTGTGGTTCCCGGTCCGCAACTCGGAGGGAAGCATCGTCCTGCCGGACGAGCGGCGCTTCGAGTACTCCTACGAGGACACTCAGCTGTGGATCAGCCAGACGCTGCGCGGATCGGCGCCGATCAACACCGATGCCGCGCGCTTCTCCCTGTTCTATAACGGCGGCCTCGTGATCCTCGGCAACGAGTCCGGCCACGGCCGGGTGGAGACCGCACCGGGGGTCTTCATGGACACGAGCCCGCGCGTCACCTACACGCCGGGCGGTGAGATCGGCAGCCCCGGCACCGCGCAGGACCTCGGCCTGCGCGACTTCGGGGCCAACGTCGGTGTCACCCTGTCCGCCGGGATCGGCTTTCCGATCACCCACAACCCGGCGCTGGGCGCGTACGCGGGCTACAGCCTCAAGTTCTACTCCGAGGACGCCACCGAGCTGATCGATCACTCGCGCTACCAGGGACCGTTCTTCGGGGTGAGCTACGGGATTCGCTGAGGTCCCGCTCACCACCACGTCCGGACTGCCGGCAGCCGCCGACAACCGGGCACCGTCTCCGCCCCCCAACATCCCCGAGCCGCGGTGCTCGCACGTCACCTTCCCGATCGAGGGATCGCGGGGGGTCTGCCTGGCTACCGCCGCACACGGACCATCGGGAGCATCGCGCATGGCACAGGAACCCGTCACCACCGCGCTGGCCGACACGGCATCTGCCGGCGGCACTGAACAGAAGGCCTCCGATCTCCTCGTCCAGTGTCTCGAGGCCGAGGGCATCGAGTACATCTTCGGCGTACCCGGCGAGGAGAACGCCGACTTCATGATGTCGCTCGAGAAGTCGGAATCGATCCGCTTCATCCTGACGCGACACGAACAGGGTGCCGCCTTCATGGCCGAGGTGTACGGCCGTCTGACCGGCAATCCCGCCGGCTGCCTCGGCACGCTCGGCCCCGGCGCCGCCAACCTGATCACCGGCGTCGCCGACGCCAACATGGACCGCTCACCGATGCTGGTGCTGACCGGTCAGGCCGACTCGCTGCGCATGCACAAGGAGTCGCACCAGGCGATGGACGTCTGCTCGATGTTCCGCCCGGTCACCAAGTGGACGCACAGCATCCTCCATCCCGACAACATCCCGGAGGTCGTGCAGAAGGCGGTCCGGCTGGCGAGCGCCGAGAAGCCCGGCGCCTGTCACATCGAGCTGCCCGAGGACATCGCCGGCCGCGTCGCGGCGACGCGCGCGCTGACGCCCCGTCGCTTCCGACGGCCGACACCCGATCCCAAGAGCGTCGACCAGGCCTTCGAGATCCTCAAGAAGGCGCGCCGGCCGGTCATCCTGGCCGGCAACGGCTGCATCCGCAGGCGCGCGAGCATCGAGCTCCGGGAGCTGTGCGAGCGCACCGGGATCGGGATCATCAGCACCTTCATGGCCAAGGGGGCGGTGGACATGGACTCCGACTGCTGCCTCTACACGATGGGACTCCAGGCGCGCGACCTCGTCGCCTGCGCCATCGAGGCCGCCGATCTCGTCATCACGCTGGGCTACGACATGGTCGAGTACCCGCCCCGCCTGTGGAATCCGGAAGGCAACAAGCGCGTCATCCACATCGACTTCAACTCGGCGGAGATCGACGCCTTCTACCAGCCGGAGGCGGAGGTGGTCGGAGACCTCGCCAACGCGCTGTCCGAGCTCAACGCACGCATCGACGCCGCGGGCGGGGTCCGCTTCGACACCTCGCAGCAGCTCGCCGTGCGCCGCGAGATGCAGGCCGACTTCGAGCGGTACGCGAACGACGAGACCGAGGGGCTGATCCGACCGCAGAAGGCGCTCTGGGACGCGCGCCAGGTGCTCGGCCCGCAGGACGTGCTGATCAGCGACGTCGGTGCGCACAAGATGTGGATCGCGCGCTACTACCACTGTCACGAGCCCAACACCTGCCTGATCCCCAACGGCTTCTGCTCGATGGGGCTCGCACTGCCGGGCGCCATCGCGGCCAAGCTCGTGCTCCCCGAACGACGCATCCTGGCGATCTGCGGTGACGGCGGCTTCCTCATGAACGTGCAGGAGATGGAGACCGCCCACAGGCTCGGCTCCGACATCGTGGTCCTGGTGTGGGAGGACCGTGCCTACGGTCTCATCGCCTGGAAGCAGGACACCCACTTCGGTCGCCACACCGAGCTCGACTTCACCAACCCGGATTTCATGATGCTGGCACAGGCCTTCGGCTGGAACGGCTTCAGGTGCGAGCGGAGCACCGAGCTGCGGGACGTCCTCGAGAAGGCGTTCGAGACCCCGGGGCCGTCGCTGGTGACGATTCCCATCGACTACCGCGAGAACGCGATGCTGACCGAGCGGCTCGGGCGGATCGTCTGCCCGATCTGACGGTGCCGGCGGCGATCGAGGCCGTGATCGACGCGCCGTTCGCGGCGGCGATCGAGGCGGTGATCGAGGCGGTGACGGCGGCGAACCACGAGGAAGCGAGACGATGACCATGTCGACGGGAGAGAGCGCACCGGCGCTGCGAGACAGCTACCCCTGCTACGTGGCCGGCCGTCCGGTCGCCACGAACACCGATCTCGAGGTGATCGACAAGTACACGGGCGAGGTGGCGACCCGCGTCACGATGGCCGACCATGCGGCGATCGAGAGCGGCATCGCCGCCGCGGTCGAGGCGACACGGCCGATGCGCGAGATGCCGGCCTACGCGCGTCAGGAGGTGCTCGACCACTGCGTCCGGCGCTTCACCGAACGCGCCGACGAGCTGGCGATGGCGCTCTGCGTCGAGGCCGGGAAACCGATCCGGGACGCGCGCGGCGAGGTGGGGCGCCTCATCGACACCTTCCGGATCGCCGCCGAGGAGTCGGTCCGCATCTACGGCGAGGTGATGCCGCTCGACATCTCGCCGCGTGCACGCGGCTACACCGGCATGTGGCGCCGGGTACCGATCGGGCCCTGCTCGTTCATCAGTCCCTTCAACTTCCCGCTCAACCTGGCAGCGCACAAGGTGGCACCGGCCCTGGCGGTGGGCTGCCCCTTCGTGCTCAAGCCGGCGAGCCTGACCCCGATCGGCGCCCTCTTGATCGGCGAGGTGCTGGCCGAGACCGACCTGCCACCCGGCGCCTTCTCGATCCTGCCCTGCCGCCGCGGCGATGCCGAGCGCTTCACCACCGATGAGCGCCTGAAGCTCCTCAGCTTCACCGGCTCGCCGTCGGTCGGCTGGGACCTCAAGGCCCGGGCCGGCAAGAAGAAGGTGGTTCTCGAGCTGGGCGGCAACGCCGGCGTCATCGTCGACGCGGACGCGGATCTCGACGACGTCGTCGAGCGCATCGTGTTCGGCGCCTTCTACCAGTCGGGGCAGAGCTGCATCAGCGTGCAGCGCGTGCTCGCCCACGCCTCGCTGTACGACACGCTGCGCGACCGGCTGGTGGCGGCGACCCGGGCGCTGCCGGCCGGCGACCCCAAGGACGCCGCGACCTTCATCGGGCCGATGATCTCCGAGAAGGAGGCGCGCCGCCTCGAGGGCTGGATCGACGAGGCGGTCGCGGCGGGGGCGCGACTGCTCTGCGGCGGGCAGCGTCACGGCGCGCTGCTCGAGCCGGCGGTGCTCGAGAACGTGGGACGCGATCAGGCCCTTCGCTGCCAGGAGGCCTTCGGTCCGGTCGTCATCATCTCGCGGTTCGACGACTTCGACGCGGCGCTCGAGGAGATCGACGACAGCGCCTTCGGCCTGCAGGCCGGCATCTTCACCCGCGACCTCTACCGGGCGCACCGGGCCTGGGAGCGGCTCGAGGTCGGCGGTGTCGTGATCGGCGACGTGCCCTCCTGGCGCGTCGACCACATGCCCTACGGCGGGGTCAAGGACAGCGGGCTCGGGCGCGAGGGCATCCGCTTCGCGATCGAGGACATGACCGAGATCCGCATGCTGGTGATCCGGACGCCAGGGGACTGAGCGACGGCCGCCGGCCGCCCTGTGGCCGGCGGCATCCGTCGTCCCGCCGTCGCCACCGCGACGGATGGCGCCGAGGCCAGACGCTCGTCTGCACCCCGATCGGACGGGCGTTTCTCACCATGTCTTCCCGCCCGACCGCAACCGATCGAGGCCAGCCGCGAAGTCGACGTGCACGAGCATGGAGCCGCGGTGGTTCTCCCAGTCGATGTGCTCGATCGAGAGTTCTTGCTTCTCCCCGGCGCAGCGCTCGCAGTGCGGGAGGATGAACGTGATGTCGTGCTTTCCGAGCCGCATCAGTCGACTCGCGATCGCGTCCAAGAGCCCGCCGAGCAGTAACATCAGAAAGAAGGTCTGGCTCGATGAGGCACCGGACCGGTCGGGATCCTCGCGACTGACCCGGATCCGACGAAACCGGTCGGTGGCCCGACCACAGGTAACGCAGAGGCGTGGCAACGCGGTGGTGTCCTCGATCTTGATCCAGGTCGAGGACGTGTCGGCGCCGGCGGAGTCCATGACGTCACGCGAGCAGGCCGGGCAGTGCCCGCGCGGGTCAGGAACGATCGTGCGGTGGCAATGTGGACACTGGCGGATCATCGATCGCGGCCCCGACGGCGCGACTCCCGCCCCCAGCAGGCGCGAGCCCCCCGCATCATCAGTCGCACGGGACCCGTGCCGTGTCGACTGAGAATCGGCGGCGCGAATCGGTCGGCCACGTGCCGGGTCAGGTGCCGGGGGCGACTACTCGTCCTGGACGACCTCGATGACCACCGGGCCGGTCGGCTTCGACATGCACGCCAGCCGGTGTTTCCCGGGTTCGAGCTCGCAGATGTCCTCGAGCGCCTCGGTCTCGCCTTCGCCGACCGTGTTCAGATTCTCGGCGCCGGAGATGATGCGGATCGGGTCACTGCCGCAAGCGCCGGCGTGACACTCCGCGTTCAGCTCGATGCCGTTCTGCTCCGCCACCTGGCAGATGGTCTGGCCGGGCTCGAACGGAAGCTCCTTGCCGAGGTTCTTGAAGGTGATCGTGAGCCCGGCCGGGGCCGCCGCCTCTGCGGCCGCGCCGGCGGCAGCGGCTGCCACCTGCTCGCCCGCCTCGGCTGGCTCCTCCACGGCCACCTGTCCGCCGGCGTCCGCGCTCCCCGCCGCGGCAGCCGCCTGCTCGGGCGCCTCGGACGCTGCTGCGCCCGCCCCCGTCTTGGCCGGCGCCGGCGGCGCCGCTCCGGTCTGAGATGGGGCGGCGGCGCCCTGCGACGAGACTGCCGACGGGGTGGCGTCGATGACGGCATCATCGCGAAGCGTGAAGATGAACTCCTGCCGACCGACCCGGAAACGTGCCCCGTCCTCGATCTTGATCGAGTTCCGGACCTTGATGTAGGTGCCGTTGATGCTCTTCAGGTCGCGGACGAAGGTCTTGCCCTCCTTGCGGGAGACCGCCAGGTGCCGGCGCGAGAGGGACCTGTCGGCGGCGTCGAGCGTGATGTCGGGCGCGTCCCGCCCCAGCACGACGGTCTTGTCGGCGATCGGGTGGCGCCCCACCTCGCTGCCGTTCTGATCGTAGTGGGTGAACGACGTGGTCCCGTTGGCGCCCTCGAACAGCAGGTACTGACGCCCCGCCCGGACCAGGCTGCCCGCCTCGACCTCGATCTGCTTGGCCTCCGGCGCGCGCAGGAAGACGCCGTCGGCGCCGCCGTCGTCGCGGAGGAAGAACTCGCCTTCCCGGTGCGAGATGGAGGCATGGTGGTCCGCGAGCCGCTCGTCGTCCGGGATGCTGATGTCGCAGCCCTTGCGACCGATGGTCGTCAGGCCGTTCGGCTCGACACGGAACTCGTCCTCGGTGACACCGCCTGGCGTGACCCGAACCAGCCAGCCCGCGGCCTCCTCGACCTGGCGCTCCTCCGGCTCACTGGCCGCCGGCGGGCCCTCGGAGCCGGGCCCGGGCTGGATGATGGTCACGGCGTCCGCGGCGCTCGCCGCCTCTTCGATCTGCTCCGCCGGTCCCTCGACCTCGGCGAGTGTCACCTTGACGTCGGTGACGCCCTCCAGCCGCTGCTTGACGACCTCGATCGCGTAGACACCGTCGCGTAGCGCCGACTTGACGTTGCCCCGGCGCTTCACCTCCTGGAACCCGGCCGGGTCGGCATCGAAGTCATCGGTCACGAAATAGGCCGGGCTCAGGATCTCGCCGACCAGGTAGACATTGGGCTGCTGGGTCTCGAGAAGCGGCGTCACCACCATGCGCTTCTTGCCCTTCGGGCCGCCGGTGGCCATGTGGATACCGAGCGAGTTGAGCAGCGCCTCGGGCAGATCCTCGCCGATGCAGGCCACCACCGAGGTCTTCGGGAACTCGAGGTGTGTGGTCTCCGGCGGTCGCCCTTCCATCGTCCGGCGGTCGGTGATAATCGACAGGTACTCGTTGCGATCCGGAGCCGTCACCACCGCCACCGGACCGCTATTCGGCCGGAAGCGAATGTTGCCGTTTTCGATGAGGGCGGTGAAGACCACATCGGCCAGCGCCTTGGAGACCTTCGGCATGCGCGCCCCGCGCGTGGCCCAGTAGACCGCGGTCGGATCGTCGGCCTCGACCTTCTTGTGGGAGATCGCGACGACCGCCTCGGCGGCGGAGGTGCCGCCCCCGATCACGCAGGCCGGTCCGCCGACGTAGGCGGCGGGATCGTCCAGGCGGAAGGCGATACCGTCGGTGTTGCCGGGGATGTCGAAGCGACGCGGCACACCGCGGCCGACACCGATGAGGACGTGCCGGGCGCGGAACACCTCCTCCTCCTTGCACCGGTGATTCCAGGTCCTGACCCGCCAGATGTCGCCGTCGCGCTCCATCCCGGTCAGCTCGATACCGACCTTCGCGGGCACCGAATGCTCGACGTACAAGCTCTTCCAGTGCCGGTGCATCTCGTCCTTGTCGATCGGCTGGAAATGGAGGTTCTTGACCAGCCTGTCGCCCACCGGGAACTTCATCTTGTCGCCACCACCGAAGCCCGGCAGGATCAGCTTGTCCTTGGCATAGTCGCGGATCCGCTTCAGGACGTCGTCGAGCTCGATCACGAGCGCCGTCAGGCCCAGTTCCTTGGCGCGCATCGCCGCCGCGGTCCCACAGGGTCCGCCACCCACAATCAA
>JASFRE010000104.1:0-10375 GCA_050115055.1 Candidatus Eiseniibacteriota bacterium
CGACGGACCGTCGGGCAACGCCGGGATCACGGCTCCGCGACGCGGGGATCCAGCCGCTCCGCCTCCTCGCCCGGCCTGCGCTGCCCCACCGTTCGCGATCCGGCCACGGGCCACGGGTCGCCCGCGCCCGACTGGCGCCGTTCGATCTCGTAGCGCTTCCAGCGGGCGCGCAGCCGCGCCCGTTCGCGCCGCGCCTGTGCCGGCTGCCCGAGCGCCTCGTAGAGCCCGGCCACGCGGAGGACGTGCCCGGGATCGGCCGGATCGAGCGCCGTGGCCAGCCGCGCCAGCCCCAGAGGCACGACAGCCAGTCCGCGGGTCTCGAGATCGAGCGCCAGGTGGTCGCACAGCTCGGCGGTCTCGACCGGATCGAACAGCAGCCCAGTGACGACGAGCGTCGCGAGCAACGCGAGTGCCAGCCGTCCACCGCTTGCCGCGACCGCCACGCCCGACCGATCCCCGCCGGCCATGGCCGGCGAGCCGGCGCGCACGAGCCGCACGCCGTCGAGCAACAGGACGAGCCATCCGCAGGCCGCTCCCAGCCCGACGCCGAGCGCCGCCACGTAGACCGCCTCCAGGGTCCCGGGTGCCAGGCTCCATCCTGATGCCGAGGCGTTGAGGCGCCACAGCCAGGCGGCGTCGGCGAGGACCCAGCCCGCCACCACCACCAGCCCCGCCATCCACCAGGCACTCGCCGCACGGCCCGGCCGTCGGCCGATCAGCAGTCCGAGACCCGGCAGCAGCAGGCCCAGCGCCATCACCGCGCGCGCGTCGTGTGCGAGGCGTGGCCAGCGGTCGCGGAGCCGGCGCCCGGCACCGCCGAGTGCGCCGAGCGCGCGGGCCCAGGACGCGCAGACCACGAGCCCCGAACCGATCGCGATGACCAGGACGCCGGTCGCACCGAGATGACCCTCCACCGACCGCGCCCACGCGCGATCGATCCAGGGCAGGCACCACGCGGTGATCCAGGCCGCGAACGCCCCGTAGCCGGCGACCCACCAGACCAGGTCGGCGCGGCGACGCCGGCGGAGCAGCGCCACGAGCGGTCCGAGCAGCGCGGTGGCAATGACCGTGAGCAGTGGATGGACCCGGTGCCAGCGTCCGGTGGTATCACCCGCCGCCTGCCGCGCCCGGCCGCCCGGCGCGCCGGGACCGGCACGCTGCTCGGTGCGAGACGCTCCACCGCGCTCCGGCGTGCGCCGCCCGTTGTCGACCGCGCGCTGGCGGCGCCGCGGATCGCGGGTGCTGCGCTGCCGCTCCGGATCGACCTGGATGACCCAGACCTTCTTGGGGTCCTTCACGGGGCGAGTCCTCGATGATCAGTGACCACCGGTCGACGTCGCCGGGAGGGGAGGCGGCGTCGCCCGGCAGACCGGGCGGCTCGCGCTGGTCGGCCAGCCGCGGTGGATCCACCTCCGCACTGCCGATCGATGCGCGGCGCCGAACCACGTGGCCGGGCCGGCGGCTCAGGCCGGTCCCGGACGCGTCGCCCTATGGCGTCCCGTGTCCGTGGCCGTGCGACTTGCCGGAGGCCTTGCCACGCGCGCCTGGCGGCGCGTCCGTCTTCCCGTCCTCCGAACGCAGGCCGGCCGGGATCCCATCGCGGGCGACGGCCGTCCAGTCGCCCTCGATCTCGATCGCCATCTCCCACTGCTGACTGACGCGGCGGTAGTAGATGCCATCGAGGAAATAGCAGGCGGGCAGGCCGACCACGACGTAGACACCGCGCCCGGCGTCGAAGACCAGCTCGACGCCGTCCCGCTGGTGGCGGTGCCGGTAGCCATGGGCCGGCGCGTGGGGTGGTGGGCCAGTCTCGTGGACCCGACCCGGCACGCTGTGCCCGTGGCGCAGGGACGACGGACCGCAGGACAGACCGGGCGCCATCGCAACGAGCGCGAGCCAGCCGAGCAGCGCGCAGCCGCCGGCCGACATCAGCGCCGTCCGGCGCAGCGCTGCGCGGTCGTCGCGGCGGGTGACAGTGGGGTTCCCATGCATCGTGTCGCTCTCCCACGACCGCGAGTGTGGACACCCCGGCGGCGGCCGGCGCACCGGTCACGCCGCCGGGAACGGGGAGAACCGGCCGGGACTCACTGCTTGACGGAGGTGATCAGGACGCTCCCCTGCTGCGGAGCGTCGGCGCGCACGTCCGTCACCGTCCCGATCCGTGCCGCGTCGCCGATCACGTGCGGCTCGATCCAGGCGCGGGTCGACTCCGCCAGCTTCTGCGCCTGCTGGAAGCTGCGCGCCGTGGCGACGACGCGGATCGGCTTCCCGGGATCGGTGAGCTGGTTGAGCCAGCTGGCCGACTCGAGCAGCAGCGGCGGCGGCAGCGACTCCTGCCGGTGCGACGGAAACGCGCCGTTCAGGACCGCCTCGCCGGTCATGACAAGGCGCACGCCGTCCGATGTCACCATCCGGTAGGCGCCGATCTCGAAACCCTGTCCGACGAAGTTGCGCTTGTTGCCGGCCGCGTCCTCGGCCTCGAAGACGTAGGAGTGGGTCAGACCGGGGATCGCCGGGGAACCGTCGAGCGTGCGCCCGTCCCAGTTGATCTCCTCCGGCGGCCGGCCGTCACCCTCGAACCGGGCAACCGTCTCGCCGCGCGAGTCCGCCACCACCAGCGCCCAGTGCGAGACACCGGTGACCTCCGGCCGGAAGCGCGCCACCGATCCCGACCGGAAGCCCTCCAGCCAGGGTCGCGCGAGGTACGGCGAGCGCTCGAACGCCGAGCGACGAACCATCGGCTCGAGCAGGTCGACACGCTGGCGGTCCAGCACCTCGACGGCGCGATCCCACTCCAGGCCAGGCACCTCGCCCGGATCGAGCTCGATGTCGAGCGCCGGCCGCTCGAAGTGAATCTGCACCTGGTTCTCGCCCTGCACGGTCAGGCTGCCGAGCGCCGTGCCCGCCGCGTCACCCTCGAGGCGCATGTCGGGCGTGGCCTGCGTGGTCTCGTTGGTCTCGGTGACCTCGGTGTCCGGCGTGGTCCCCTCCTGCCCGAGGGCAACCGGGGCGTGGGCCGCGCAGAACAGCACCACCGCGACCGCAGCCCAGCCTCCCACCGCACCGCGGCAGCTCGAGATGTGTCGTGTCCTCATGGTTCACTCGCTCCGTCAATGCTGCACCGTGTCGTGCAGGCGGTAGTGGAACGTGATCTCCCCCCACTGGTCGCCGGATGCGCCACCGTCGAGCGGGGCGAATCGCCAGCGCAGCAGGGCGCGGATCGCGTTGCGGTCGAAGTCGCGATGACCGGACGTTTTCTGCACGAGGACCGGCTCCTTGATCCGTCCATCCGGCATCACCTTGAAGAAGAGGGTCACCGAGGCCTCCACGGCGTCGCGCTGCGCCCACTCCGGGTAGGTCGGGGTGACCAGCGACTCGAGCGGGCGATCGGCGACGGGGCCGACCAGCGAGGCGCCTGCCACGGTGCGCTCGAGCGTCGTGTCGATCCGCGCCGGCATCGTCGGGCTGCTCGCGACCTGGGTCTCGACCCGCGCGCGGCGCGCCGTCTGGGCGGACGATGTGGGGGCCGGGGCGCGGCGCAGCTCGACCGGCGCGGGCGCCTTGCTGTCGCCCCGCGACAGGTTGGTCGGGGCCGGCCGGCGTGCGGTGCCGGTGGGATCGGGGATCGCCATGCTGGGCATCGTGCTCGCCGCCACCGGCGTGACGACGCGCGGCGCCCGGGTCGACGAGCCACGCTTCAGCGAGGCCAGCCGCTCGTCCAGGCGGTCCTGCACGGCGTCCGTCGATTGCGGTTTCGGGGCGCTGTCCGCGCGCCGCATCTCGCGCGGGAAACGCTTCTGGGGCGCCGGCTCCGGCGCCGGGGCCGGCGCCGGCGTCTCGCGCGGCTCGGGCTCCGGCGTCTCCGCCCGCGCCGCCGGCGGCGTCGGCACGGCGGCCGCCATGGCGACCGGCTGTGGCAGCGGCTCCTCGATCCAGGTGATCTCGGTGATCGCCTCCGCGTCCGGCGTGACGGCACCGTGCAGCGCCCACCAGATCACCAGGACGGCGTGCGCGCCGAAGCTGAGCACGTACGCCTTGCGGGTCCGCGCCCGGATCGCGGCGAGCTCGCGCTGGTAGCCTCGCAGGTTCATCGCTCGTCGCTCCCTGCCTGGCGGGTTCCGATCGCCAGGCGCGCGGCGCCGGCGCCGCGCAGCGTCCGGAGGAGATCACGGACGGACCGGTGTGGTGCCGACGAGTCGGCCCGGACGATGACCAGCACCTCGCCGCTCTCCGCCTCGGCGAGACGTTGCGCGACCGCGTTCGCCACCGTTGCCCGTGAGACCACCTCGTCGTCGACGGCCAGCTCACCGCTCCGGCCCAGCGTGACCGTGATCCGGTCCTCGTCCTCGGCGCCTCGGGTACGAGCCGCCGGCAGGTTCACGCCGAGGTCGGCGATCGATAGGATCGGCCCGGTGATGAGCAGCACGATCACCAGTACCAGCGCGACGTCGATGATCGGCGTCACGTTGATCCGCACCATCGGATGGCTCGTCTCGACCAGCGTCTTGCGCATGCGTCGTCACCTGCCTGTCGAGCGGTTGCCGTGCGTGACCGACGGCGTCGATGTCCCGGTCACCCCGATCTCGATCGCCCCGCAGAGCTTGGCCTGATCGATCACCTCGACGAACGTCCCGTGCGACACGGTGTCGGCGCACGACACGACGACGCGTGGTGCCCCGGTTCGGAGAAGCGGCGTCAGGGTCGCGGCGAGGGCGGTGCGATCGACGACCTCACGATTGATCCGGATCTGGTCCTCGCCGATGACCTCGAGCTCGACGTGTGCGTCGGGGCTCGGTGTCTCGGCGACCCGCGCGTCCGCCGTCCGGCTGCGAACCGCGATGCTCGTCTCGAATGCGAGCGGTGTGGCCAGGAGGAGGATCACCACCAGCACCAGGGACACGTCGATGAGCGGTGTCAGGTTGGTCTGGCGGTGCTCCTCGCCCTCGCTGCGCTGCTGCATGCGTCGCATGCTCGTTCCCCTAGGCGGCCCGGCTGCCGGGGTCGCGGATGTCGTCGGCGAGTTCGTCGTCGCTGGCATCGCCGATCATCCCCGACACGACGTTGCCGCCCTGGGCGGCGTGCGCCGGGTGGCCGTGCCGCGGGCCACGGCCGCGGCCCGCCTGGATCTCCACCAGCGCCTCACGCAGCGCCCGGGTGTGATTCTCGGCGACGGTCAGCATGACGTTGATGCGGCGCGAGAAGTAGTTGTAGAGCAGCACGGCCGGGACCGCGACCACGAGACCGGCGGCCGTCGTGACCAGCGCCTCGGCGACACCGGCGGCCACCACGGAGGGCGCCGCCGATCCCGACAGCGCCATGTCGTGGAACGCGCGCATGATGCCCCAGACCGTCCCCAGCAGCCCGATCAGCGGCGCCACCGCCGCCATCGTGCCGAGGACGCCGACACCGCGCTCGAGCAGCAGCTTCTGCTGACTGAGCGCGACCTGCATGCGCTCCTCGGCGGCAGCCAGCTCCAGCGATCCACCCCCGAGCACCTGACCGGCCACCATGCCGACCGGATGCGGGCTGGAATCGCAGACCCTGAGCGCGTCGTCCACGCTGCCGGCGCGCAACTTGCCGGCGGCCTGACGCAGGACGCGGTCAGGATCTCCCCGTCGCTTCCAGAAGTAGAGGGCACGCTCGATGGTGACCGCCAGCGTGACCACGCTGCAGACCACCAGGACCAGGAAGATGGGGCTCGACCCGATTGCCCGGAGCCAGCTGAAATCCACCAGCATCTCGGTTCTCCTTGTCTAGTCGTCAGTCCGTGGCCGACTCGAGCTGGTCGGCGCGCTCGCGGGCCGCCTGTCGGAGCTCCGCGTCGTCGGTGTTGGCGGCCAGGTCCCGATAGGCCTCGATCGCATGCAGCCGCTCGCCGTCCTGCTCATAGAGGGCGGCACAGCGGGCCACCGCCGACAGCCGGAACGGATCGTTCTTGGAGCCGCCGGCCATCGCCTCCCGGTAGGCGCGCTTGGCACCCTCGGTGTCACCCAGCTTCTCGCGACAGCCGCCGATCCGGTGGTGGATCTCGGTCACGCGCTCCCCCACGTCGGGCGCGGCGAGCGCCTGCTCGTACTCGAGCACGGCGAGTTCGTAGCGCTGCGACTGCTCGTGGATGTCACCGAGCTGGAAGGCCACCTCGGCCTCCCGTCCCTCGCTCAGGTAGCCCTGGGCGCGGTAGTCCTCGAGCGCCTCGCGGGCGGGCTCGAGCTCGCCGAGCATGCGCCGGCAGAGCGCCAGGTTGAAGAGCGCCGCCGAGCGGATCTCCGGCTCGACGTCGGACTCGAGCACACCGGTGAAGTCGATCGCGGCGCGCATGTAGTCCCCGCTGTCGAAACGCTGTGCACCGAGGCGGAACCGCACCGTGGGACGCAGCTCGCTGTCGGGGAAGAAGACGAGGAACTGCTCGTAGGCGTTCTGCGCGTCCTCGGGGGCACCACCCTCGGCGTAGCACTCGGCCATCAGGACGTGTGCACGGTCGGCGTCGACGTAGGCGGGGAACTGACTCACCAGACGCCGGAACGCCTCGGCCGCCTCCAGGTACTGTCCGGCCTCGCGGCTCTGCATGGCGATGGCGAACTGAGCCTCAGCGGCGTAGGCGCTGCCCGGATAGCGCTCGACGAGATCGGCCAGCACCGTCGCCCCATCGGCGCTCTGGCCGAGGCGGTAGAGCGCCATCTCGATACCGTTCTCGGCCTCGCCGGCCTCGGCCGTGCCCGGGAAGCGGTCGATCACGGCGCCGAAGCGCTCGAGCGCCGCGGCGTCGTTGCCGGCGTTGTACTCGCACTGCGCGATCCGCAGCATGCCGAGGGCGGCCGCCTCGCTCTGCGCGAAGTGCTCCAGCAGCCCGGCATAGCTCGCCTTGGCCTCCTCGTAGTGCTCCGCACTGAAGTACAGATCACCCGCACGGATCCAGGCGCGCTCGGCGATGTCCGCGTCCGGGTTGCTCTGGACGATGGCGCCCCAGCGGTCCACGGCATCCCCATGACGGTCGAGGCGCATGTAGCACAGGCCGGCCTGGTAGAGCGCCAGCGTGCGCTGCGGATCGTCCGGGTAACGGGCGAGGAAGTCCTCGTAGCCGGCCGCGGCGTCCTCGTAGCGCTGCTGGTTGAAGAGGACGTGCGCCCGGTTCAGGTAGGCGGCACTCAGCGCGTCGCTGTCGATGCGATCGCCGTAGTGCTCGATCATCGCCGCCTCGGTCGACATCGCCAGCTCGTTCTTGCCCTGCTGGGCGTAGGTCCACGCCAGGAGCCGGCTGGCCGGCACGCCGATCGTCTCGCCCGGTGAGCGCTCGAGGAGCCCCTCGAGCACGCTCTGGGCGTCGGTGAGACGACCCTGCGAGGCGAGTGCGTCGGCATCGATGAGCAGCGCACTGGCGCGCCAGCTCGACTGGCTCGGCGGCAGCCGGTGCAGCATGAGATGCGGGACCCCGGAGAGCTGTCCCAGGTCACCGGACCGGTAGTAGGCGAGCATCAGGAGGCAGGTCGCCGCCTCCACCAGCTGCTGGTGCTCGGGCGAGGCGAACTGGATGAGCTCCGTGCCGTCGCCGGTCTTGGCGTAGCGATCCAGCACGATCTGGAAGAACGGCGCGGCGTCGAGCGGGCGTCCCTGGGCCAGGAGCCCGGCGCCGGCCAGGTAGGCCGCCGACGGCGCCTCCGCCGCCTGCTGGTAGCCGGAGACCACCGCCTGGTAGGTGCTGGTGGCATCGGCGTGGCGTCCGAGCGCGTCGAGGCAGCGGCCGACCCGGTACTGGGCGGTGGCCGCCAGCGAGTGCTCGAAGTAGTCGGTGAGCACGCGGTTGAACTCGATGATCGCCGCCTCGTACATCGACTGGCTGGCGAGCACCTCGCCGAGCAGGTACTGCGCCCGTGCCGCCTGATCGCTGCCCGTGAAGCTCTCGACGACGTTGCGGAAGCGCGGCACCGCCGCTGCCGAGTCGCCGTCCAGGTAGAGCGCGGCGGCGAGCCGCAGCTCGGCCTCGGCGCGGACCTCGGCGTCCGACGCGGTGGCGACCACGCGCTCGAATTCCTCGGCAGCGCTGCGATTGGAACCGCTGGCCAGGAAGATGTCGGCCTTGGCGAGGAGCGCGAGATCCCGGAGGCTCGACTCCGGATAGCGCTCGACCACCTCCTGGTACATGGCGGCGGCCTTGAGCGGCGTCTCGAGCGCCGTGTAGCACAGGCCGCGCAGGTAGGTGGCGGCCGGGCCGTCGAAGCTGTCCCCGAGCCTGGCCAGCGCCGCCTCGGGCTGCCCGTTCATGTAGGCCAGGGTCGCCGCCGCCAGCGCGACGCGGGGATCACCCTTCATCCACGGGTACTGCGCCTGCAGCTCGTCCAGCAGCCGCACGCCGTCGGCGCGCGCCCCGCGTCGCAGGGCGTTCCACGTGCGCCGCAGCCGCGCCTCGGGCATCAGCGTGCTGTCGCGGTGGTGCTTCTCCCAGTCCTTCCACTCGCGCGCCGCCTCCTCGTCGCGTCCGGCCTCCTCGAGCGCGACCACGGCGGCGAACGCCGCATCGTCCTCGAAGATCTCGCTGTCATCGTCACGGGCCGCCTTCTCGTAGTCCGATGCGGCGGTCTCGTAGTCCCCCAGCGCATCGCGGATCGCCGCGTACAGGAAGCGGGCAGCCGCACGCCGCTCCTCGGGCAGTCCGGCCTCCATCACCGTACCGAGGGCGCGGGAGACCGCGGCCAGTGCCTCGGTACGCTCTGACGGCGTTCGGTGGAGTGCGCGCTCGTAGTCCATCCCGATCGCGGACAGCGTCGCCGAGACGCCGGAGGGCGGCTCGCCGGCGGTGACGTCACCTTCGGCGTGCACGCCGACCGCGGTGACGCATCCCACCGCGGCCAGCAGGGCGGCGACACCAGCGGCGCGGCGGCACTCGCGCGCGCGTGCGTGCGAGTCGAAGCGGCATCGGAACTTGGAGCGGATCAGTCCCAGCATCGTTCTACCTCTCGTGCGTGACGCATCGTCTCAAGCGGTGTGCGCGCGGTTCGTCGCGGGACGCGTCGCGTCCCCTGGCGACGTTTCGGGGCGGGTCGGAGCACGTCGCGAGACACCGGCCGTGGGCTCCCGCGACGTGTCCTCCGTTTCCCCTAGTCGACTACGGCCGGCACCGCCCCCTGCGGGCCGTCCGTGGTGATCACGATCGTCTGACGGTCGCCGAGCAGCGCACGGCCATCGGAATCGCGAATCGAGAACTGATAGACGTAGGCGCCGTCGGACAGCGGCATGCCGGCCTCGTCCTTGCCGTCCCACATGACGTGCGACGGAGGCTGCCCGCGGCCCCCGAACCGCCGCACCAGCTGCTCCGAGCGGTCGCGGATCTCGAGGCTCCACTCGCTGGTCTCGGACTTGGTGCGGGCCTCGAGCTCGATGCGCGTCACCGATGCCTGGCCGAGCGGCGAGAAGACCGGCGGGTTGGCGGTCGACTGGGCCCGGAAGCCGCCGAAGTGGTAGGTCAGCCCGATCCGGTTGCTGAGGCCGAGCTCGTGGTCGGTCAGACCGTAGTCGATCGCCATGCCGTGGCCCAGCGCCAGGCCGAGGCCCCCGCCGACGTGCGTGTCGTTGTAGCCGAGGCGAAGTGCCAGGTGCGAGTGCACCCAGACCTCGCTACCCACGTGGAAGCTGGTTCCGAAGTCGCCGTGGCGCTGGAGTTCCAGCGCCAGGAGACCGCGGCCGCCGAGCGTCCGGTAGGCGGCGCCCGCGCGCACGTCGGTCGGGAACGACTCGTCGGTGGCACGCAGGGTCAGGCCCGGCCCTCCCAGGTTGAGCATCGACACGCCGAGGCGGAGCGACGGCGTCGCGTCGAAGACGACGCCCACGTCGGCCCCGACGCCTGTCGCGGCGAACTCCTCGATCGACTGGTTGACGAGCTTGAGCGTCGTGCCGAGTGCCAGACGCGGCGTCAGGCTCTTCGACGCGGTCAGCAGGAACGCCAGCTCGCTCTCCTGGAAGTCGCCGAGCACCTCGTTCAGCTCGTTGGTGCGTTCGATCGAGCCGGTTCCGAGCGTGATCAACGTCGCACCGAAGCTCGGCAGGCGACTGGCCGGCACGGCGAAGCTCAGCGTGTTGAGGGATGTGTCCTCGAAGAGACGCGCGGTCTCGAAGTGCGCCTCGTTCTGATCGAGGAACGACAGCCCCGCCGGGTTCCAGACCACACCGAGGGCGTCGTCGGCAGTGGCGACGAAGGCGCCGCCCATGGCCGCCGAGCGCGCGCCCACGTAGCGGGACAGCCACTCGCCGGGAGCGCCCCCGTTCGCTTCCGCGGCCAGGACGTCACCACGCGCCGGGATGAGCATGGCCAGCACGGCTGCTCCCGTGAGCGCCAGGCAGGCGGCCCGGAGCGGCATCGGTCGTGTGTTGCTGCGTCGTTGGC
>JASFRE010000105.1:0-10348 GCA_050115055.1 Candidatus Eiseniibacteriota bacterium
ATGGGTGGTGTGCCGACGCGGGCCTGCCGCCGCTTCATCCGGCGGCTGGCCGACGAGCGCAAGCTGCCGGTGTACGCCTTCGTCGACGGCGACCCGTACGGTTACTTCAACATCTACCGCACCCTCAAGGTCGGCTCGGGCAACGCTGCCCACCTGAACGAGTTCTTCTGCGTGCCCCAGGCCCGTTTCCTGGGCGTCACTCCCCAGGACATCATCGACTACGACCTGAAGGACGCCACCCATCCGCTGAAGGAGGTCGACGTGAAGCGCGCCCGCGACGCGCTCAAGAACGACCCCTTCGTCCTCCATCACAAGCGCTGGCAGAAGGCGATCGACCAGATGCTCAAGATGGGCGTGCGCGCCGAGCAGCAGGCCTTCGCCAAGCACAACCTGAACTTCGTGATCGACCGCTACCTGCCGGAGAAGCTGGCGGCGGTGGAGCGCTTCCTGCCCTAGGCCGCGGAGGTAGTCGCGGCCGGGCGACCGCGGCCGGGTGACCGCGGCGGGACGGCGGGAGTGGGCATGTCCCCGGGTCGCCGGTTCGGACGGCCACGCGCGCCGCCGAGCTTCCGCGAAGGCACGTGCATCGGTCGGCGTCGGCGCGCGTGGAACTCGCGGCTGCCCCGGGGGCATGCCCACTCCCGCCGCCGCGAGCGCCCACCGCGCGCCCGCCTGGCTCGCGGAAGAGCCCCGTGGTTGATCCCCCTGCAGAGGGTCGCCGTGGCGACCAGCCACTTTCGGCGCGCGTGCACCGGCGCGGGTCGCCGGGCGGGGGGGGCGGGTGCCGGGGCCACCCGGCGAGTTGCGGGCGTGCTGCAGTACTCTCGTGGTCACCGTGAAATTCGTTGGCGCGCCCGCCCGTCCGAGCCGGAGGCCCCGGTGCCCGCCGCCGTCCGCCCGAACCCCCGCCCGGTGCTCCAGCCCCGCCTAGGCGCCGCCGCCGCCCGCGACGAGCCGCCGGAAGGTCTCGTGGCTCACCCGCTCGATGCCGTCGGCGTCGGTCGTGGTCTCGAGCCCGGCGGCGGCGAGCTGCTCGCGCAGCGCGGCGACCGTGATGCCGAGCACCGCGGCCATCTGGCGCACCGAGGGCTCGAAGCTCCAGACCTTCGAGATGACCACACCGTTGATGCCGCCGATGCCCATGTTGATCTTGCCGCCGAGCGTGCCCTCGAAGCTGCGTTCGTCGTCGGTGACGATCTGGTCCAGCCGCTCGCGGATCGCCGGGTGCATCGCATCACGATCGATGAGCGTCGGGAAGAGGTGACCCTCCGACATCGCCATGTGCTGGGCAGTGAGCTCCCAGCCGCCGCCCACCGACATGCCGTGGCCGAAGATGCCCTTGCGGGCGGTGAAGAGGACCCGGTCGCCGATCAGGGCGCGCGTGTTGTTGAGTTCCATCCAGTCGCCGGGCGTGGCGGTGGCGTGCAGATCCCAGGTGTCGATCCGCTCGGGTTCGACGCGCGCGTTTTCGAGCGCGTTGAGGATCGCGAGGCGCGGACCGGTGCTCGAGGGCGTGATGATGTGGTAGGCATCGGACGACGAGCCGGCCGCGACGATCTCGCAGCCCAGCGGCCGGTGACCGCGCGCCAGCATGACGTCGAGGTCGCCCAGGATCCAGATGTTGGCGCCGCCCGAGACGTGGGTGCCCTTCAGCCCCTCGAGCGGCTTCGAGACCTGGGCGTCGCAGGAGATGACGCGCGCGTCGTAGAAGGCGCCGAGGAGCAGTGGGTGGGGCGTCGGATCGGTCATGCCGACGACGACCGCCTTGGCGCGATTCTCGCGAATGGCGTTGACCCCCAGTCCGACCGCGATGTCGAAGCCGGAGCAAGCCCCGATCGGCGCGAAGCTCGGCCCATGCAGGCCGGCGAGCATGGTGATCTGCGCGGCCGGGATGTTGTCGATGTTCCAGATGCGATTGGCCGAGACGCAGGTCCAGGGTGGCGGCGGGATCTTCCAGCGCGCGTCGAGACGCTTCATGTCCACCATGCGCTTCTTGATGACCCGCACCTTCTCCTTGTCGACGTCGCCCTCGATCGGTACGTCGTGGATGGCGGCGGACTCGGCCAGGTAGCGCTCGAGCTGCTCGCTGCGCGCGGCCCAGTAGGCCTGCCAGCGTTCCACCGCCGCCTCGGCTGCGTCGGGATCGGTGCCGGGCTCGAGATCGGCCGGGTCGGGGGGCACGTCGTGGGCCTCCCGGTAGGCGCTCCGGCGCCGGGCGTCGAGCGCCAGGTAGGCGCGCAGGGGCTCGTTACGCTCCGGATCGGCCCAGAAGCGGTTCCAGCGGCGCTGCGCCCGGTAGTAGGCCAGGTTCAGCTCGTACATGAGGGGGATGTCGCCGACGCCGGTCCCGACGTAGACATGGGTATCGATCCCGAGTGCGCGCAGCGTCTCCTCCAGGCCGGGATTCTGGCCGAGCGCCTGGATGAAGGCACCGACGGCATAGAGGACGTTGTTGCCCATCTTGCGCCTGAGCTGGCTGAACTTGTTGGCCTCGTGCCGGGCGAGCACCCACTCCTCGTAATCGCCCCAGTCGAACTTCGGCCGACCGACCAGGAAGTTGTCACGCCCGTAGCCGTTGAAGGGCTCGAGCCAGTCGTCACCGCCCGCGCCGAGCCGCTGGTGAAACTCGTCGACCGTCGCCACCCCGGGACCGACCAGGCCCCAGCCGAAGATCCCGATCCGGCTCCGGGTGCGGATGTTGATCTCGGGATCGAGGTCGTTGACGCGCAGATCGATCTCCCGCAGGATGGTCTCGGCACGCACCAGGTCGTCGCGCGACGACGGGCGCCGCGCCATGGCGGCGGCCGACCGGAAACGCTCCTCGGCGGTCTCGCGCTCCACGCCGAGCTCCGTGGCGTAACGGGCGGCGCGATCGTGGATGAGCTGGACGAGGGGCTCGGGGAGGCCGAGCTCGCGGGTTCCTCGGGCGAGTGCTTGGTCGGTTCGTGTCATCGGGATCTCGGGCGCCCCTTCGCGCTGGGGTACGGAGATGGCCGCGGCGCCGCATCACGGGACGGTGGGAGGCGCACGCGCAGAGCCCGGCAGTCTATCAACGCCGCCGGAAGCGCGGCAAGGCATGGATCCCGGCGATGGGCGGTCCCTGACCTGACCGCCGCCTGGCCCCGCGCGGGCCGAACCACGGCGACGGGGTCGGTGTCCAAACAGACGGCACGGCGCGCCCGCCGTCATGGATCGGCGTGGGCCGCCGCGCCGGATCGGCACACGGCGATGCGGTGCGACCCGGGCCCCGCATCGTCGCGACCAGGCGGGTCGCGGCCCCGCAACCAAGTCCTGCTCCCTCGGTCGACCCACCCGAACCGCCCCGGCGGACCACCGTCCGGGCCCGCGCCGTCCCGGACCCCGGGGGCCCAGGCCCGCCGGCTGTCCCGATCGCGGCGGCTGCGCCGCGTCCTCGACGCCGCGGCCGTGCCGCCGTCCGGCTCGTGCGTCGCTCCGGGAACCGGCCGGAGCGCGGGGGTGATCGAAGATCGATCGCTCGCGGTCGCGCGCTGGCGGGCGCGTGGCGACCCGATGACCGACAACCCGCCGGAGCGCCGATTGTGCGGTCCGGCCATCCCGATAGGCCTCGCCAACCGGAGAATTCAGAGTCATGCCGATCGATGAAGAAGTCCGCATAGCCGTGTACATCGATGTCGACAATATCCGCAGCAGCGTTGAATCCTATCTCGACACCCAGCTCGACTTCGACGCCATCATGGCCAAGATCAACTCCCTGGGACGGGTGCTTCTGAAGCGCGCCTACGCCGACTGGTCGATGTCCGAGAACCGTGTCCTGCGCCGTGTCCTGCAGGAGAACGGCGTCGAGCCGGTCCAGGTCTTCGTGACCCATGGCATGAAGAACAGCGCCGACATCAGCCTGTCGATCGACTGCATCGATCTCATCTTCACGCGCGACGTGATCAACACCATCGTCCTCGTCAGCGGCGACTCCGACTTCGTGCCGCTCGTGCAGCGCCTGCGCGCCTACGGCAAGCAGGTGATCGGCATCGGCGTGCGCCGCCAGGGGACGTCACATGTGCTCGTGCGCACCTGCGACCGCTTCGAGTTCTACGAGAACCTGGTGACCCGCCCGTCGATCGGGCACGACGACGACTACCGCGAGGCGCGGGAGCTCCTGATCCACGCCATGCGGGCCATGAGCCCGGCCGGCAACTGGATCAAGGCGGCGCCGCTCAAGGCGCTGATGCAGCGCCAGGATCCGTCGTTCGACGAGGCCAACCTGGGCTACCGGCAATTCAAGGACTTCCTGCGCGCCTGCGGTCGTGCGGTGGAGATCTCCGAGCAGCCGGGCAGCGACATCCTGGTACGCATCGCGGCCGAGGAGGGCAACGGGGATCACGGGCCCGAGCGCACCAAGGAGGAGATCGCCGAGTACTACCGGCGGTTGCTGACCAGCCGCCACCGGGTCCGGTCGATCCCGAGCCCGCAGGAGCGTCACCGGGTGTTCGATGAGCTGCTGCGCGTGCTGGCCGCGACGCGCGACGTGGGCAGCACGATCTCCTTCCTCGAGCTCCGGGCGCAGGTCCGGCGCCTGCTCGACGGGCGGATGGAGGAGGAGTCGATCGACAACCTGCTCTACACGCTGTTCTACATGTACGCCTTCCAGTTCGATGATCTGCCCGAGGTCGGCACGCAGGAGCGTCCCGCCCGTCTTGCCGATCGGATCGAGCCGACGCCGGACGGCATCGAGCGCTACTACCGGCGAACGATCGTGCGCTGGCTGATCAAGGACGGGGCGACCATCAAGGGACCGGCGGTGGCCGCCATCCTCGGCGTCGAGGACGACGAGACCGCCCTGCAGGAGCTGGAGTCGCTCGGCGCCGGCTCCGACTGAGGCGGACCGGACGGGCGGTCGGTGCCGGCGGCCTCAGCCGGCAATGTCGAGGAGATCGAGCTCGAAGACGCTGACCGGCACCGAGACCCCCCAGCGCTCCAGGCACTCGGGGTGGATCTCGCCGATCAGGCCGCAGGCGCGCCCGCCGGCCAGGATCGTGCCGACGCGTCCCGCCATGAACGACGGGTGTTCGGTCGGCTCCAGGCTGTACTCGCGGCCCGTGTAGAAGGCGACGGCCTCCAGGTAGGTCTGGAGCTCCGACAGCGTCGCCTTCGGGTGGGCGAGGAGCGCTGTCAGGAAGACCCGCGTCCGGCAGCCCAGCGTCTCCTCCGGCGCCGGCTGCACGACCTCGCCGATCTCGAAGATGCGGTGTGGGTAGACCGCCTTCGAGCTCACCGCCTCGATGCCGAGCAACGACGGGATCTGGGTGTCGCGCAGGACGGCGAAGTTGGCGGACATGACGTTGTCGACCTCGAGGAGCTCGGTCTCCGGCGGGCGGAGCATGCGCTCGGTCAGCGCCGCATGCGAGGTCAGCACCTGCGTCACCGCCTCCTGGAAGCCGGCACCGATCATGTGGAGCCGCACGTCGCGGCTCAGCTCCTCCTCCGGGCTCAGGGTACCGACGGTGAAGTCGCGCGGCAGGATCGGCTCGAACGTGTTCAGATTGCGCGCGATCGCCACGTCCTCGATGACGTCCACGGGGTGCAGCAGGTCGTCGCGGTAAACCGGTGGCCGGACGCTGACCCCGCCGTTCCCGGCCAGTTGCTCGATCTCCCGGAAGCCCATGCCGGCCAGGAGCCGGGCAAGCTCGTCCGGCTCGAGCGCCGTGCCCAGCAGACGCTCGACGTCGCTTCGCTCGACCGACAGCGGTTCGACGAAGTCGAGCGGGCTCACCACCTCGCGACCGAACGGCGTGTCGTACGGATACTCGATGACCACCGGGCGCACGGTCGCGCCCCGGTCGGCGAAGTCGACGGCGGTGATGTTGATGGCCAGCATGAGCTGGCGCAGGTCGTGGCCGGTCACCTCGACGAAGAGCTCCGAGTCGCCCTCGACGACCTGGCCGAGGGTGGCGCTGTTGATGACCGGCGGCATCGACAGCACCTCGCCCGCGTCATCGACGAGCAGCGGGTAGCGCTCGGCGTCGCGGATCAGGTGGCCGTACTCCCGTCCCTTGGGGTGCGCGTCGAGGATCTCGACCAGCGCCATGTCGCGCTCGCCCTCGAGCGGCGTGAAGCGCGTCGTCGCCGGGTCGGCCGCCCGGTAGTGGATCGGGAAACGGATGGTCTCGAGTCGGTAGGCGCCGATCGCCACCGCCATGCGACGGCGGCCGAAGTTCTCGGTCAGCTTCTCCTGTGACTGGATGAGGGCGCGCAGGCCGGCGTCGTCGAGCGGCTGGCCGCTGACGATGAGGCCGGCGACGAACGGCCGGATGGCGCGAAGCGCCGGCTCGACGACGATGCGCGGCGCCTCGCGTCGCGCTGCATCGCGCGCCCCGGCCGTGAAGACCTCGTAGGTGGCAGGCAGGGTGTGTGTCGTGCCCCGGCGCAGGCGGAGGAGCCGCGCGATGCCGGCCGGCGACCAGAGATCGGGGCGATTGGTGTCGTTCAGCTCGATGCGCAGCTCGCCGGTCGCCGCATCGTGTCCCTTGACCTCCGCCTTGGCGCTCTCGAGCTCCTGCTCGAGGGAGGCGAGGTCGCAGGGTGCACCGAGCAGCTGCTCGAGATCGTCGCGCATCACGGTGATGGTCGGCATGGTGCTCAGTGCCCTCCGCCGGAGGTCGGGGCGCG
Source organism: Candidatus Eiseniibacteriota bacterium (assembly GCA_050115055.1). Taxonomy (GTDB): domain Bacteria; phylum Eisenbacteria; class RBG-16-71-46; order CAVPCR01; family CBDCWB01; genus JASFRE01. Next base: position 6,646 of record JASFRE010000105.1, read on the forward strand.
GCCGGTGTCCGGGCCGTGCTCGTTCGCGCCGCCGGTCTCCTCGCGGCCGGTCTGTGGACGGCGCGTGCGCATGAACTCGAGGTCGTCCGTGAACAGCTGCCGGATGTCGTTGATGCCGAGCGCGGTCATCGCCATGCGGTCGATACCGAGGCCCCAGGCCAGCACCGGCACGTCGACGCCGAGCGGTGCCGTCAGCTCCGGCCGGAAGATGCCAGAGCCGCCGAGCTCGATCCAGCCGAGCCGCGGGTGGTTGACGTGCAGCTCGACCGACGGCTCGGTGAACGGGAAGTAGCCCGGCGCGAAGCGATACTCCTCGGCGCCGGCGATCTCGCGCGCGAACAGCTCGAGCAGGCCGAGCAGGTGGCGCAGGTTCAGGTCCTTGCCGAGGACGATGCCCTCGACCTGGTAGAACTCGGCGGCGTGCGTGGCGTCGATCTGGTCGTACCGGAAGCAGCGTGCGATCGCGAAGTACTTCCCCGGCACCTTCGGGCCGCCGGCCAGGGTACGCGCCGACAGCGCCGTGCCCTGGCTGCGCAGGACGAGACGGCGGGTGCGTTCCATGTCGAAGGTGTAGCCCCAGCCGCGGCTGCCGGTCGAGTAGCCCGACTGGTGCGCGGCGGCGACCCGCTCGCCGAACGGTGCCTCGATCGGCCGGCTGCGGGCAGGCTGCTTGACGTAGTAGACGTCGTGGATGTCGCGCGCCGAGTGGAACTGCGGCATGAACAGCGCGTCCATCAGCCAGAACTCGTTCTCCACCAGGCTGCCCCGCATCTCCTCGAAGCCGAGCCGCAGGAGCCGGTCCCGGACCTGGTCGAGGTAGGCGGCGTAGGGATGGCGGTGGCCGATCAGGACGCGTGCCGGCCTGAGGCCCAGGTTGAAGCGGCGGAAGCGCTGCTGGCGCCAGCTGCCGTCGCGCAGCATCTCCGGGGTGAGGAGCGACACCTCGTCCCCGGTCATGCCGGACTCCTGGAGCGCCCGGCGCAATGCCTGTCCGGCCTCGGTCAGGACATAGGTCGAGATGGTGCGGTCGGCGACCCGGAAGGCGCCCTTCGACTGCCCGCGCTTGCGGGCGCCGTCGCGGACCAGCTGCTGCTCGGCGGTGCCGAGCGCGTCCAGGCGGCAGGCGCCGCCGGCCGCGTCCAGCTGGCGGATGAGCTCCAGGGTGGCGTCGAACGGTGCGCGGGCGCCGGCGTCACCCGGCGCCAGGGCGCCGCCGGCGCCGATCTCCACCGCGCCGGCCTTCTTGAGGGCGCCGCAGGCCGCACCGACGTCCTCGCCGGCGAGCCCGGGATGATCGGCCAGCTGGCGGATGGTCGGCCGCTCGCCGCCGGCCAGCAGGTCGAGGATCCGCTGTTCGGGCGTGCCGGCGTCGAGGTAGCGCCGGCCGGCCTCGGAGAGCGAGACCTCGGTGAAGCGGTCGGTCTTGGACGCCCGGATGAGCTCCTTCTGGAGCAACCACTGGACCACCGTGCGCGCCTGTGCCGCCTCCAGCCCGGCCGCCTCGAGCTCGCGCTCGGTGGCGCCGGCCTGCGGCTCGAGTGCCAGGAGGGTGCGGGTCTCCAGCGGGTGCAGGCCCTCGAGGAGGCCTCCCGGCGAGCTGTCGGTGTGCGTTTCGGTCATGGCGCGGATGGTGCAAGATAGCCTGACGCCACGGCGGGTGGCGGTGCCGGGTCACCCGGGCTCGGCAGATCGGTCGCTTCGGGTGTACCAGGAACGAGAAGAATGCAGTGGAGACTAGTGTCTCGGCGCGGGGGCGTCAACGTGGCGCTCGGCGCGAGCCGGGTGCGGGGCGGTCGGACCGCCGGGAAGGGCGCATGACCCGATCGAGGTGGCAGGTCAGCATCGCGGCGATCGTCCTCATGCTCGGCTGCGAGAGCGAGGAGGGCACTGGCGGTAGCACCGGACCGGGGGGGCTGGCGGAGCTCGATCTGCTGGGCGTGCTGCGCGATGCCTGGGTGGCGCCCAACGAGCTGGCGCCGTCGGCATCGGGCCAGGCCTTCTTCCTGGGCGACGCCCGGAGCGCGCTGGTCTCGATCATCGGTGCCACCGACCCGGCCCAGCGCCGGACCTTCGTGGTCGAGGAGACCACCCTGACCGCGAGCATCGCGGCGTCTCCCCTCGGTCGGCTGTTGTTCCTCGCCGCACCCGACCGCTCCGGGGTCCTGGTCTACGACCTCGCCACCGGCCTGCCCGATCGCGAGCCGCTCCTGGTGGGGCAGGGGACGAGCCAGGTCGGGGCATCTCCCGACGGCCGTTTCGTGGTGGCAGCGTCGGGGACCAGCGGGCCGCTGGGACTGGTCGTCGTCTTCGACGCCCAGTTCGACTACCAGGTGGTGGATCGCACCCTGGTGCTCGACGACCGGCCGGCCGGGCTGGCGATGACCCGGCACTCGACACCGCAGCGCGCCTACGTCGTCGGTGCCGAGCGCGGCAAGATCTTCGAGCTGGAATTCGACCCGTCGCGTGTCGTGATCAGCGACTCGCTCCTGACCGGCGAGCCGCAGGCGGGCTCCATCGTGCTGTCGCCGGTGGACGAGACCATGGCCTACGTCTCGGTCTCGAACGACGGCGGCGGCAAGGTGCTCGAGGTCGATCTCTCGGCCGGCATCGTCCGCCGGAGCTTCTCGGTCGGCAGCCGGCCGCTCGGTCTCGACATCGACCCGGACGGGCGCTACGTCGTGGTCGCCAACCATCTGTCACGCTCGCTGTCCCTCATCGACATCGAGCGCGGCATCGTCATCCTCGATCTGAGTGTCCTCGGCCATGCGCCGACCGACGTCCTGTTCACGAGTGACCGGCGACTGTACGTCAGCCTGCAGGACGAGCCCGGCCTCGCCGTGCTCGATCTCGCGCGCTGACCGCCGCCGAGGGGGCGGCCTCGCGGTCGCCCCGGGAGCCATCCGTGCAACGAGCCGCCTCTCGACCGTTCGCCGTGCTGCTGCTCGCCGCCATGCTGGCGTCCCTGGTGCCGCTCGATGTCGCCGTGCGTCCCGCCGCGGCGCTCGACGTGGACCATGGCGCCCTCGAGCAGGGGATCGAGGTGGCGCTGGCCGTCCAGCAGCAGGTGGGGTTCGTGGACGACGAGGCGGCGCTCGATCGCCTCTACGCGCTCGGCGCGCGCGTCGCCTACGCCGCGCGCGATGACGCGACGCTCTACAGCTTCTACCTGATCGACATGGAGGAGCCGAACGCCTTCGCGGTCCCCGGCGGCTTCATCTTCATGACGCGCGGCATGCTCGAGCTGGAGCTGGACGACGACGCGCTGGCCCACCTTCTCGGGCACGAGATCGCCCACGTGCGCAACCGGCACGCCTCGCGCATGGGCTTCTGGGCCACGATCACCTCCGTGCTGCAGGCGGCGGTGGTGATCGGCGCCACGATCGCGGCGAGCGGCTCGACCTCGCAGCGCCCGGTGTACGAGGACGAGCTCGGCAACGTCTACACGCGCACCGGCGGCGGCGCGGTCGACGCGCTGGCCGGCGCCTCGGTCTTCTCGACCGTCTTCCGCGAGCTCTTCCTGCGCGGCTACTCGCGCAAGCTCGAGATGGAGGCCGACGACGAGGGAACGCACCTGGCCACCGCCGCCGGCTTCGATCCCGAGGGCGGGGTGACGCTGCTCGAGACCCTCCACGATCGCATCTACGAGGACAGCGCCTACTCCTACTGGCGGACGCATCCCTTCTTCACCGACCGCGTCCGGAGT
>JASFRE010000106.1:0-10312 GCA_050115055.1 Candidatus Eiseniibacteriota bacterium
GATGCCGGCCAGCGGGGGTATCAGGAGCTGCCGCAGTTCGGCGTCCCCCGGACCGACGCGGTAGCCACGCGCGATGCGGAGCGCCGCCTCGCAGCGGTCGGAGGCGGTGACCGCCCCGTTGCCCGCCGCCGCCCCGTTGCCGGACGCGACGACGTCGAGGAGATCGGCGCGGCGCGATCCGAACAGCGTGCCGCCGAAGAAGCCGCTGACCACCAGCACCGGCCGCTGGCGGACGGTCTCTTCGAGACAGAGGAGGTGTGCGGCGTGGATCGACGCCTGACCCTCGGTGCGGGCGACGAGCGCCGGTCCGAATCGCGCCATGTAGTCCGGCTCGAGCTCCACGTGCCGGTGGGGAACGCCGCACACCTGGGCCAGGCGCGCACCGTAGCGACGGTCCCTGCAGTGACGGTGCCCGTAGGAGACCGTGCGCGGTTCCAGGTGGCGGCAGAGATAGCCGAGCAGCACGCGCGAATCGAGCCCCCCCGATAGCGGCAACACGACGTCGACGCCCTGGCCAGCGGCGGCGACGGTGTCGGCGACCGCCGCCTCGAGGGCTGCGTCGAGCTCCTCGATCGCCGCGGCGCGCCGGCGAGGCGTGTCGGCGAGATCGGTGGGCCTCGGCCAGGTCCAGGCACTGCGCCGCGCCAGGCGCCGGTCCGTCCAGATCACGATCTCGCCGGGGCCGAGCGCCCGGATGCGCCGGAAGAGCGTGCGGTCGCCGAGGAGATGGCCGACCGTCAGCAGGTGGCCGAGCGCCTCGGCGTCGAGCTCCGCCCCCACGCGGCCCGCCAGGGCGCGCGGTCGGGACGCGAACAGCAATCGGTCGCCGTCGATCCCCAGGTAGAGCCCGGCGCTGCCGAAGCGGTCCTGGGTGAGGTACAGCTCGCGCCGTCGCCCGTCCCAGAGCGCGACCGCATAGCTACCGTTCAGGTCGGTGATGCCGTCGACGCCCTGCTCGAGATAGCGCGCCAGGCAGTGCTGGGCGAGGGTCCAGCCAGGTGCGGCATGGGGGACCGGTTCCGGGGTCGGCGGCGCGTCGTGGCGCCCGGGGAAGGGCGCCACCTCCGGTGCCGGGTCCGCAGCCGCATTGCCGCCCCCGCCCTCGCGCCGCTCGTCGCCGGCCACCCAGCCACAGGCGGCGACGAGCAGCGCTCCGGCGGCGGCGATCCCACCTTGATCGACCGGCATCCGGTGCGCCACGTGAGCCATCGCAGCGCCGCCACGCGCGTCCGCCCTGACGCGCTCGGCGCCGGCAACGAGCGCTGCCGCGAGCGCCCGGGCCGTGCCTGGATCGGCCTCGGTTCGAATGCAGACCTGTCCGGCGATTCCGGGCAATGGACCTCCGGGCCTGCCGGCCTGTGGGGCGCCGCCAACGTCGCGAACGCGGCGCACCGATTCGCCTATCGACCGGGCCGCATCGCATCGTGAGGTGGCTCCACCCCCAGGAGGCGGGACGGTGGGGGATGCCGGTGGGTGCCGCAGGAGTCGGCGTCTCGGCGTGACGCTCGGCGGCACGGTGCGTGGCGGGGCGCGTCGCACGGTGCGTGGCGGGGCGCGTGGCGAGAGCCGTCGGGATCGACTACAATGATCCCAGGCGCGCCCGGTTCCGGTGCCACGGCGATGGCCGGCGGTGCGCGAAATGGCCCACCTCGAGGCTCCGGCGGCGCGTCCGCGCCTCTCCAGTCACACCCCAGCGGAAGGATCATCGTGATGGATCGTCGCCCCGATCGCGTCCGGTTCACCCGACTCGCCGGTCTCGCCGGTCTGGCCTGTGCCGTCCTGGTCGCCTGCTGCGTTGCCGTCAGCACCAGCGCCCGGCCTGGCGCCGCCCCCGGCACGACGGCGGCGACGGCGCTGGCGACGCCTGCGCCCAGTGGCCGTATCGTCGTCCGCTTCGCCGTTCGTTCGGGGGTCCGCATGCTCGAGGACGGTCTGGACGTGCCGCGGGCGGCCGATGCCGCGCGCCTCTCGGATCTGCTGGCGCGCGTCGCGCCCGGCGCCCGTCTGGAGCGCCGTTTCTCGCGACCGTCCGTGGAAATCGATCGGACGCGGCGGGACGCCGAGATGGCGCGCGGGATCGCCCTGCCGGACCTCAATCGGTACGCGCAGCTGATCGACGCGGCGCCGGCCGGTGAACGCGAGCGCCTGCTCGAGGTGGTGCGCGCCCTGGTCGACGATCCGGCGATCGAGAGCGCCTTTCTCGAGCCGCTGGCGGTGCCGGCCGCCCTGGGCTTCGATGCCTTCAGCGGTCTCTTCGAGCCACCCGCGTCCGGCGCCCAGCCGCCGGCCGTCGCCGGTCCGGGCCTCATCACGCCCGACTTCAGCGACCAGCAGGGCTACCTGGGAACGCCCCCCGACGGCATCGGTGCCCTCGACGTCGCCGCCGTGGCCGGCGCCGACGGGTCCGGCATCCAGATGGTCGATGTCGAGGGTGCCTGGCTCTGGAGCCACGAGGACCTGCCGTCGCCGCTCATCGAGATCGGCACGCCGATCGAGAGCCTGAGCTGGCGCAACCACGGCACCGCCGTCCTCGGCGAGATTCGCGGCACCGACAATGGCCTCGGCGTGCGCGGCATCGCCCCGGCCTGCGCGGTCGGTGGCTCGTCGATCGGCAGCCAGTCGGTGGCCGACGCGATCGATCAGGCCGCCGCCGCGCTCGATCCCGGCGACGTCATCCTGATCGAGCTCCACGCGCCCGGCCCCAACGCCACCGGCGCTGGCCAGTTCGGCTACGTCTGCATGGAATTCTGGCAGGACAACTTCGACGCCATTCAGCTCGCCTCGGCGACCGGCATCGTGGTCTGCGAGGCGGCAGGGAACGGCCAGCAGGACCTCGATGACCCGGTCTACATGGGGCTCTTCGACCGCGACGTACGCGACTCGGGGGCCATCGTCTGCGGCGCCTCGAGCGGCGCCTCGCTGACACCGGCCTGGTTCACCAACTACGGCTCGCGCGTCGATCTGCATGGCTGGGGACTCGACGTCACGACCTGCGCTTACGGCGACCTGCAGGGCGATCCGCTGCCCGAGGAGGAGTGGTACACGGGTGGCTTCAGCGGCACCTCGAGCGCCTCGCCGATCGTGGTCGGCGCCGTCATCAGCCTGCAGGGGATGGTGCAGGACGCCTTCGGCCTGCCGCTCGACGCCCGGCTGGCGCGCGACCTCCTCGTCACGACCGGCACGCCGCAGCAGGGCACGGAGCAGATCGGGCCGCGCCCGAGTCTCGCCGACGCCTGGGACCTGGCGGCGAGCGGCATCGGCGAGGTCGCGGGGACGGTGACCGACCTCGCGAGCGGTCTGGCGGTGGAAGGTGTCCGGGTCGAGGTCGAGGAGACCGGGGCCTTCGCACGCACGGCGGCTGACGGCAGCTTCCGGCTCACGCTGCTCGCCGGCAGCTACGCGCTCCGCCTGAGCTCCTTTTTCTACGAGACGATGACGGTCCCCGTCACGGTGGAGCACGTCACGACGACGCCGGCCGATGTCGCGCTGGCGCCGCTGCCGGTGGCCGATCTGGTCGTGCACGCGGTCGATGCTGGACAGTCGCCGCTCGCCGGCGTGCGCGTGACGCCACTCGACGTGCCGCTGACCGGCGGCGTGTCGGCGGGTGACGGGCGGGTGGTGATCGCCGGCGTGCCGTTCGATGTCGCGGTGCCCTACCGCGCCGACCGGCTGCCCGGCTATGGCGCCACGCACCGCGTCGCGACGATCGCCGGTGGCTCGGTGCCGCCGGGTGGCACGCTCCACCTGATCGAGCCCCTGCCGGACGCGGTGGAGGACTTCGAGGCCGGCCCGGGTGGCTTCGCCGCCGACGCGCTCTGGAGCTGGGGGACGCCGCAGGCCGGCGGTCCCACCGGCGGCTTCAGCGGTGTCGCTTGCTGGGGCGTCGGCATGACCGACGACTATCCCGATGACGCCACCGGCCACCTCGAGAGCCCGGTCTACGATCTGAGCGGCGCCCCGGTCGTCTTCCTGAGCTTCCACCAGTGGCGCGAGACCGAGGCCGGCTTCGACGGCGTGCAGCTCGAGGCCTGGGAGGCGGGCGGCTGGCAGGTGCGCGAGCCGCTCGGTGGCTACACCGACCTGGTGCTGGGTGGCCTCGGGTACGAGCCGGGCTGGTCCGGGGTCTCCGCCGGCTGGGAGGGAGCGGTCTTCGATCTCACCGACCTCGCCGGTCCCGACCTCCGTGTGCGGCTGGTCTTCGGTTCCGATGGCGGCGTCAATGGGCCCGGCTTCTGGATCGACGAGATCGCCCTCGATACCGGCGGTGCCGCGGCCGCCATCGCCAGCCCGCAGAGCGATGCGCCGGCGGCGCGTGGAGTCGGCCTCGCCGTCTTCCCGAACCCCTTGAACCCGTCGGCGACCATCGCCTGGCGGCTGGCCCGACCCGGAGCGCTGCGCGTCGATCTCTACGATGTCGGTGGGCGCCATCTGCGCACGCTGTTCGACGGCCAGGTCGGCGAGACGGCCGGCACCCTCGACTGGGACGGACGTGACGCGCGCGGGCGCGCGGTGGCGAGCGGCGTCTACCTGGTGCGCCTGCGCGATGGCGCCGGGGCGGTGACGAGCCGCCGGGTCGTGGTGGCGCGCTGAGCCGGAGGTCGCACGCCGCGCGCTTTGCGCGTGCATGCGTGGCGGCGGTCTGCGAAGATCCCGACGATCGAACGACGTCGTCGATGCTCGCGGCCCGGCGCGGGGGGACGGCGTGGCCCCCCGCCGACGCAGGTATCGACGTCAATACGGAGGGATCATGGATCAGACCACGAAACCTGAGGACGGCGGACAGCGAGAGGACCCGGGGACGCCGGAGGCAACCCCGGCCCAGGAAGGCGCGGCGTCCGGGGGCAGCTGGTCACCCGGAGAGATCCCGCCGCCGCCACCCGGGGAAACGCCACCCGGTGCGGTGCCGCCGGGTGGCACGTCGCAGGAGCCGGCGACCGCCGGTGGCCAGCCCGGCAGGTCGGCGCACGATACGTCGACTGGCCTCGACCCCAACCTGGCCGGACTGCTCTGCTACATCCTGGGGGTCGTGACCGGCATCGTCTTCCTGCTCATCGAGAACCGCAGCAGCTACGTGCGGTTCCACGCGCTGCAGTCGACCATCGTCTTCGGGGCGCTGTTCGTCCTGAGCCTGGTCCTGCCAGTGATCCCGGTGGTGGGTATCCTGGTGTCGCTGTTGCTGCCACTCCTGGGCGTGGTGCTCTGGATCCTGCTCATGGTGAAGGCCTACCAGGGGGAGCGGTTCAAGGTGCCGTACGTCGGCGACTGGGTGGAGCAACAGCTGGCACGGAACACCCCTGGCGGCTGAGGGACGCCGCACGAACGCGTCAACCGCCGAGTGGTAGCGCCAGCAATGCCTCGGTGTCGACCGAGATCGGGTACTTCTCCTTGAGGCGGGCGATGAGCGCCTCGTAGCGCTGCTCCTCGAGCTTCGCCCGCAGCTCGGCGGTCACCCTGTCGCGGGCCTCCTCGAACGAGAGCTGGCGCGTGGGACGGCGCTCGTCCACGATCAAGAAGCGGCGGGTGCCGGACGCCGTGTCTCCCGACGACGCCTCGTCGTGCTGCTCCGTGCCGAGCTCCGTCGCCTCGCCGACGGCCAGCGACTCGATCGCCTCCCAGCCGGGCTCGCCGGCCCGGATCACCTGGTGCGCGTCGATCACCGCCCGCGCATCGATCTCCGGCCCAGCGAGCTGCAGCGCCTCGTCGAGGTCCATGCCACGCTGCAGGCTGCGCCAGAGGAGCTCGGTGGCCGGCAGCACCGGGACCTGGACACGCGTCACGGTGGCCTGAGCGGGTGCCATGTAGCGCTCGACGTGCGCCTCGTAGTGCGCGCGCAGCTCCGCCTCCGGGATCGGCTCCGTGAGCGTCACCTCCTGCGACTGGAGGGCCAGGATGAGCGCCTTCTCGTGTTGCCGCCGGACCTCGCGGTCGTAGCCCGAGGCCTCCAGGTAGCCGCGCTCCCGCGACATCTCGCTCGCCGCGCGCCGGTAGAAGTACTGGACCAGGTCACGGCGTACGCGTGTCGGGTCGTCTCGCAGGCTGGTCATCGACACCGGCGATCCGACCATGTAGCTGCAGAAGTCGCCGATCGTGAATTCCTGGTCGTCGTAGGTGAAGAGCGCCTGCCCGGCCGTCTCGGCCGTGAACCCGTAGCGGTCGATCGAGCCGTCGACGCCGGTCCAGTCCGGCGAGCCGGCATCGACCCAGCGTCGCATCTGCTCGGCGAACAGCGTCACCACCGAGTCCTGGACGGTGTAGTCGAGCTCGTCCATCAGACGCTCGAGGAAGGCGATCTGCGCCTGGTTGACGGCGCCCTGCCGCAGCGTCTCCTCGGCCCGCTCGCGGAGCGCTTCGGGATCGGCATCGCGTGGCCGGACCGAGTCCTGGACGACGATGTGCCAGCCGTGGCGCGTCTGGACCGGGCCGCCGTAGACGCCCGGCTCGAGCGCATAGGCGAGGGCGATGAACGGACCCTCGGCCGACCCGAAGCTCATGGGCGGCAGCTGCCCGCCTTGCCGGGCGCTCGTCGAGTCGATCGACACCGCCCGCGCCAGGCTGTCGAAGTCGGCACCGGCGCGGAGCTCGTCGAGCACCGAGTCCGCGGTGGCGCGGTCGGCGACCAGGATGTGGCGCAGGTAGAGCAGGTGGCTCATGAGCTCCACGGCCCGCTCGATCTCCTCCTCGGGGATCACCACCTTCTCGCGCACCTCCACGCGCTCGAGTTCGTTGACCAGAAAATCGTTCTGGAAGCGCTTGACGCGTAGCAGCAGGGCCGGCGTCTCGAGGCCGCGCGCCCGCGCCTCCGCCACCATGAGCTTGGCCTGGATGAGCGGTTCGAGGAAGCGGCGCCGGTCGGTGGCCTTGTCACCGGTCGGCTGGTCGAGAAACAGACGCTGCGTGGCGTCGAGCACCTCGCGTGCGGTGATGGTCTCGGGGCCGACGCGAGCGATCACGCGATCGTCGGTCGACTGGGCGTAGGTGGCGTGGATGGCCGGCGCGAGCAGCGCGAGTAGGGCGAGCAGCACGAGCGAGACGGCGCGAACCGCCCGGTGCGCGACCGGCGGGATGCGGGTTGGCACGTTCATGGTTCTCCCTATTCCGTGCTGCACCGGCGATGGCCCGGAGGCGCCGCACGGTCGTCCGCGGACGCGGGTCACGCGTGGCGGCGGCGATGCACCCCGGAGCCGGCCGCTAGACCGGCACCTCGGCCAGCAACGCCTCGTCGATGTCAATCTCGGCGCGGGCGCGAGCCCCGTCCAGGATCTCCTGGAGGCGCTCCTCGGCCCGCTGGTCCTCGAGGGTGTGACGCACCTCCTCCGCGACGCTCTCGAAGGGACGGACCTCGCCGGGGTTGATGTCCAGCACCCGGTGCACCCAGGAGGTGCCGACCCGGATGTCGCAGACGATGTCGCCCGGTGCGACCGGGCCGCCGGCCGCGGTCTCGAGGCGCTCGAGCGGCTGGCGGAGCCTCTGCTGCATGCCGAAGCTCCGGCTGCCACGGGCGAGCGACTCGACCACCTGTGCCGGCAGCTCTTGGCGCATGGCGCGCTCGATGCGGCGCGCGTCCGTCGAGTCGGTGAAGCTCCAGGCGTCCGTCGACACCATGTCGGGGCTCCGGTAGCGCTCCGGGTGCGCCTCGTAGTAGGACCTAATCTCGCCCTCGCTCGGCCTCACGGCGTCGAGCACCTGCGTCTGGTAGAGGTGCATGACCGCGAACTCCTCGTGACGCTCCTCCCGCCAGGCCTCGAAGTCCGCGGTCTGGTCGAGGCCGCGCCGGCGGGCCACGAGCGGCGAGATCGCGTTGACGTGGTTGCGCCCCAGGTCGGCGCCCAGTCGCTCCGCGTCATGTGACCAGGTGGCGTTGTAAATCGTGCGCTTGGAGCCGGCGCCGGCCAGGAAGTCGGCGACCGTGTAGGGCCCCAGGTCGCTGGTGAAAAGGACGCGTGACGTGTCGATGGCGCCGGGGGCGACCAGCGGCCCGTCGTAGGCGGCGGGGTCCTTGGTGTCGAACGCCTCGATCGCCGCGGCCAGGGCGGCGACTGCCTCGTCGTCGAGCTCGAAGTGGCTCTCGGCCAGGAGCTGGGCGCGGAGTTCGTCCTGGGCGCCTTGCCCCTCGGCGCCCTCGCTGAGGCGCCGGCGGAGCTCGGCGCCGACTGCCTCGTCGAGCCTGGCGAGCACCTCGGGATTCTCGTAGAAGCCCTCGCGGCGTGCCTCGTGCTTGAGCAGCAGGCGATGGATGAGCGGCTCGAGCAGCCGGTGCCGGTAGGCGTCCGGGTCCTCGTTGTCGGTGGCGTGGATGCGGCCCGTCTGCGCCAGCACCTGCGCGACCGTGATCGAGTCGCCGTCGACGCGGGCCACGACGGCATCGCGGTCGACGTCGTGCCCGCGTCCGCCCGGCGGCCCGTCATGGTCGCCGTGCGCGCCGCACACGGAGACCCACGGCGAGACCTGCGCCGACAGAAGGAGGGTGCCAATGACGCACGCAAGCCGCGCGGCGGGCGCGCAAGCCACGCGAATCGGTGATCGACGCCTGCGGTCGTGGATGCCGGTCAAGATCTGTAGCGGATGCATCGTGAAACGGGTTCCTCGCGTTCGACGTAGCTGACGCAGCGATGGAGACCGGAACGCCACGCGGGCGGCGTGGCATGCCGCGACGGGCGGGCGAGGTGATGGCGCGCCCGCCGGATGCGGCCGCACCGGCCGCCCGACTCCATGGTACACGGGACGGCCCTTGCCGTCTCCGCATCGGTGGCTATAATACCCGGTCGCCCTGCCGGCCCCGTACGGGACCGGGCGGTATGGTACCCGAATCGAGCACGGTACGGCAAATGGACGCAGGCATTCAGGCAATCCACGAGCGCATCCGCGCCGAGAGCTCCTTCGTCACCAACCTGACCGCCGAGATCGGCAAGGTCATCGTCGGCCAGCGCGTCATGGTGGAACGGCTCCTGATCGGTCTCCTGACCGGCGGGCACGTGCTGCTCGAGGGTGTGCCCGGTCTGGCCAAGACGCTGGCCGTCAAGAGCCTCGCGCAGGCGATCCGCGCCCGCTTCTCCCGCATCCAGTTCACGCCCGATCTGCTGCCGGCGGACCTCGTCGGCACGATGATCTACAACCCGGCGGACGGGTCGTTCTCGCCCAAGCGCGGACCGATCTTCGCCAACCTGGTGCTCGCCGACGAGGTGAATCGCGCGCCGGCCAAGGTGCAGTCGGCGCTGCTCGAGGCGATGCAGGAGCGGCAGGTGACGATCGGCGACGCGACCCACGGGCTCGAGGAGCCCTTCCTCGTGCTCGCGACCGAGAACCCGATCGAGCAGGAGGGGACCTATCCGCTGCCGGAGGCGCAGGTCGACCGCTTCATGCTGAAGCTGATGGTCGACTACCCGACGCGCGACGAGGAGGCGCAGATCCTCGATCGCATGACCGACGGCCGGACACCGGTCATCCATCCGGTGGTCGGTCCCGAGGAGATCCTACGGGCGCGCGAGGCGGTGTCGGTGGTCTACGTCGATGAGAAGGTCAAGAACTACGTCATCGACATCGTGCTCGCCACGCGCGAGCCGGAGCGCTACGGCCTCGACATCCGCGAGCTGGTCGCCTACGGTGCGTCGCCCCGCGCCACCATCTTCCTGGTGCAGGCCGGCAAGGCCCATGCCTTCCTGCGTGGTCGTGGCTACGTGACGCCCGAGGACATCAAGGCGGTGGCGCTCGACGTCCTGCGCCATCGCGTGCTCCTCACCTTCGAGGCGGAGGCCGAGGACGTGACCTCCGAGGCGATCGTGCGCCGCGTCCTGGACCGCATCGAGGTGCCGTGAGGGGACCCTGGCCAGCCGGCACGCCGCGCCCGTCCTCCCGAGCCCCGAAACGGCGCCACCGCCCGCGGTGAGCGCTGCGGATTCACCCGATGATCGCGCGAGAGGTCCTTCGCAAGGTCCGCCATCTCGAGATCGCCACCCGGCACCTGGTGAACGACGTGTTCTCCGGGCAGTATCAGTCGGTCTTCAAGGGCCGCGGCATGGAGTTCGTCGACGTCCGTGAGTACCAGCCGGGCGATGACTTCCGCACCATCGACTGGAACGTGACCGCACGCAGCGGCTACCCGTTCGTCAAGCGCTACGTCGAGGAACGCGAGCTGACCGTCATGCTGCTCGTCGATCTGAGCGGCTCGGGCGAGTTCGGCACCACGGGACGCACCAAGAACGAGGTCGCGGCCGAGCTGAGCGCACTGCTCGCCTTCTCGGCGCTGCGCAACAAGGACAAGGTCGGCCTCCTCGCCTTCACCGATCGGGTCGAGAAGCTGGTGCCGCCGGCCAAG
>JASFRE010000107.1:0-10194 GCA_050115055.1 Candidatus Eiseniibacteriota bacterium
CCCGTGTCGCTGCCCGTCGTCGTCAGTTCCTGAGCGGCTTGCCGGTCTTCAGGATGTGCTCCATGCGCGCCTGCGTGCGCGGCTCCTCGCACAGCGCCAGGAAGGCCTCGCGCTCCAGCTCGAGCAGGTAGGTCTCGCTGACCCGCTCCGGTGCGCTCAGCGAGCCGCCGCAGAGCACCCAGGCCAGCCACCCGGCCACGACCTGATCGTACTCGGTGATCTGTCCGCCCTCGGCGAAGTTGTGAAGTGCGACGCGGAACGCCGCCAGCCCCGGCTCGCCGAGGACGCGGATGTCGGTGCGCGGCGCCGGCGGCCGGTAGCCGGCCTGATCGAGCGCCAGGACATGCTGCTTGGCGGCGTGAATCAGGTGATCGCCGTGGATCGCGATCCGGTCACCGGGACCGAGGAAGCCGAGCTCGCGCGCCTCGACGGCGCTGCTCGCCACCCGCGCCATGCCGACCGTCTCGAAGGCGCGGCGCACGAACGGGAAGAGATCGACCCCCTCCGGGGCCGATTCGTCGATCCGGCGCAGGATCTCCTTGCAGCCGCCGCCGGACGGGATGACGCCGGCGCCGAGCTCGACGAGCCCGATGTAGCTCTCCGCCGCCGCGCAGATCGCGTCGGCGGCGAGCATGATCTCGCAACCGCCACCCAGCGTCATGCCGCGCGGCGCCACCACCACCGGCCGCTCGCACAGGCGCAACCGCTGGTTGGCGCGCTGGAAGCGCTCGACCATCCACGCGACCTCGTCGAGCTCGTCGTCGTCGATCTCCGCCAGCACCAGGTGGAGGTTGGCGCCGACACTGAAGTTCTCGGCCTCGTTCGCGATCACCAGGCCACGCCAGTCGCGCTCCACGAGGTCGAGGCTCTCCTCGAGCATGGCGATGACACCGGGACCGATGGTGTTCATCTTGGTGCGGAACTCGAGGCAGGCGACGCCGTCGTCGAGATCGACGAGGGTCGCGTCCGCCGACTCGAGGACGACCTGCCCGGCAGCCTTGCGATCGGCGAGGACGAGCCGGCGCGGGTCGTCCGGCAGCTCGCGGTGCGTACCACTGACCGCATCGAAGTAGGCGGTCGTGCCATGCTCGCGCCGGTAGAAGCGCGGCTCCCCCGACCCGAGCAGCGCCTCGACGACCGGCGGCAGCACGTCGCCGTCGGCCTGCATGCGGGCCGCCGCCACCTCGACGCCGATCGCGTCCCAGAGCTCGAAGGGGCCGAGCTCCCAGCCGAAGCCCCAGCGGAGCGCGCGGTCGACATTGATCACGTCGTCGGCGATCTCGGGCAGGCAGCGCGCCGCGTAGCGCATGGTCGCGCTCAGGGTCGCCCAGACGAAGGCGCCACCCCGGTCACGCGCCGCGACCAGTCCGCGGATGCGCTCCGCCGTGTCCTCGACGGCCCGCGCCGCCTCGAGCGAACCGATCTTCACCCGCGGCTGGGACACGTATTCGAGCGATGCCGGATCCAGCATGAGGATCGTGCGCTCGCCGTCACGCGAGACCTTCTTGTAGAAGCCCTGGCCCGACTTCTCGCCCAGCCACCCGCGCTCGACCATCGCCTCGACCCACCCGGGCGGACGGTACGAATCACGTTCCGGATCGTCCGGCAGGCGCTCGTGCATGTTGCGGGCGACGTGCAGCAGCGTGTCGAGTCCCACCAGGTCGGCGGTGCGAAAGGTGGCGCTCTTCGGCCGGCCGATCGCCTTGCCGGTCAGTCGGTCGACCTCGGCCACCGTGTAGCCCTGCTCGACCATCAGGTGCAGGGCCTGCAGCATGGCGTGGGCGCCGATCCGGTTGGCGATGAAGTTCGGCGTGTCCTTGGCGTGGACGATGCCCTTGCCGAGGACGTCCTCGCCGAAGCGCGCGAAGCGCCCGGGCAGCTCCGGATCGGTGTCGGCGCACGGCACCAGCTCGAGGAGCTTGAGATAGCGCGGCGGGTTGAAGAAGTGGGTCACCAGGAAGCGCGGTCGCAGCGCCTCCGGCAGGGCGGCGGCCAGGTCGGCCACGGCCAGGCCCGAGGTGTTCGAGGTGAGGATCGCGTCGGGGGCGAGGTGGGGCGCGATGGCCTCGAAGAGCCGTTGCTTCACGTCGAGCCGCTCGACGACCGCCTCGATCACCCAATCGACCCCGGCGAGCCGCTCCAGGTCGTCGGTCGTGTTGCCGGGGGTCACGCGATCGGCGAGACGCGGGCTGTAGAACGCGGCGGGCCTGGCACGGCGCGCGCGCTCGAGCCCGGCCAGCGCCAGGCGATTCCCGACCCGCGGGTCGTCGAGACCCAGGCCGGCGGCGCGCTCGTCGTCGTCGGGCGCCTCGGGTTTCAGATCGAGAAGCAGGCTGGGGATGCCGGCGTTGGCGAGGTGGGCGGAGATCGCAGCACCCATCACGCCGGCGCCGATCACCGCTGCGCGACGCATCCGCAACGCTTCGGGCATGCGCTCAACCTCCCGCGGTCGCATGGACGCACGGTCCCGCCCGGCCCATGATGCGATCAGGCGGGCTCGCGGTGCCTCTTCCGGCAGAGGGTCGGGCGGTACTCGATGGGCCCGACTCTAGCAGGTTCATGCGTGACGCAATGCCCGGGCAATCCATCATGATCGAAGAGGGTGCTCGCACCCTGGCGAAACCGATCCGGCGACCTCTGCTCCCTCGGGTCCGGAACCTCGCAGAACTCGTGGCGGGCACGTCGCGCTGCCGAGGGTCAGTGGCAGCGGCCAGATTCCGTCCACCCGCGCTCGGTCGTCTCGAGTCGTCTCGAATCGTGGCACTCGACCGGCCCCGTCCTGGCCGGCCGCGCACCTGACCGACGCCCGGGTGTGGCGTCCGCCGACTCGTTCACCTCTCAGGTCAAGCGGTATATCGTCCTGCGGCGAGCGGTGGTTGAGCCGTACCGGCGAGACCCGGTGGATCGGGACTCTCTTCCTGGTGGCGCCGAGCGAGTCGTGACCGCCCGGCGGCATTGTGCGAAGATGCCAGCCAGCGAATCCGGTGCGCCGATGCCCTGGGCAAAGAGGACGGGATCGCCACGCACGCGAGCGTCGTGGAGAGCGAGCACGCCGAGCGGGATGACCATCACGAGGACGAGCACCATGGCGCCAGCCGCGCAACGGCCAGTCTCCATCCACCCCACCGTGCGGTGCCTGCTCCTCCTTCTCCTCGTTCTCATCGTCACCGCCGGCGGCTGCGGCGGCGGTGGTGACGACGGCCGCCGTCTCGTGCCGGTGCTCCCCTCGGGCGCCACTGCCACCGGCGACGCCATGGTGGTCACGGACGACCCGCTGGCCAGCGAGGCGGCAGCAGCGGTCCTCGCCGCCGGCGGCAACGCGGTCGATGCGACGATCGCCGCCTCGCTGGCGCTGGCGGTCGTGCGTCCCGAGGCGGGCAACCTCGGCGGTGGTGGCTTCATGCTGGTCTGCATGGCGGACGCCGCACCGGTCATGATCGACTGCCGCGAGTCGGCTCCGGCCGCGGCGACCCGCGACATGTTCCTGGACGCCGCGGGCGAGCCCGATCCCGAGCGCTCGCGCGCGAGCGGCCTGGCGGTCGGCGTGCCCGGCACCGTGGCCGGCCTCGCGCTCGCCCACGACCGCTTCGGGTCGCGTCCCTGGCCGACGCTGATCGAGCCGGCGATCGAGCTGGCAGCCGGCGGCTTCCCGGTCGGGGAACGTCTCGCGGCGCTCCTGGCCGACTCGACACTGGCCGCCCGGCTCGGGCGCTCCGACGCCAGCGCGCGCCTCTTCCTGCG
Source organism: Candidatus Eiseniibacteriota bacterium (assembly GCA_050115055.1). GTDB lineage: Bacteria > Eisenbacteria > RBG-16-71-46 > CAVPCR01 > CBDCWB01 > JASFRE01. The sequence goes on from JASFRE010000107.1 coordinate 3,742, forward strand.
CGGCGGCGAGCATCCGTACACCGCCGGCGAACGCCTGGTGCAACCGGAGCTGGCCGCGACCCTGCGCCGGATCGCCAGCCATGGGGCGCCGGGCTTCTACACGGGCCCGGTCGCGACCGCGCTCGCCGACGAGGTCGCGGCGTGGGGCGGGCGGATCACCGTCGACGACCTGGCCGCCTATCGTGCCGTCGAGCGGCAGCCGGTGATCGGCCAGCACGCCGGCTACGAGGTCGTATCGGCCTCGCCGCCCGCTGCCGGCGGCATCGTCCTGTTGCTCGAGCTCGGCATGGTGGCGGCGCTCGAGACGCGGCGCATGGCCAGCGGCGACCTCGAGCCGGCAACCAGCCCGCACTTCCTGGCCGAGATCATGCGGCGCGCGTACGCTCTGCGCTCGAGTCTGATCGGCGATCCCGACCAGGTCGAGGTCCCGCAGGCGGCATTGACCGACCCGGCCCTGGCGCGCGCCCTGGCTGCCGACATCGACCCGCTGCGCGCGACGCCGAGCAGCGCGCTCGAGATCTCGCGCGCGCACGCCGCCACCGCTGGCGGCGAGGGGACGGAGACCACGCACCTCGTGGTCATCGACGCCAACGGCAACGCCGTCTCCAGCACGACATCGCTGAACGCCTACTTCGGCACCGGCATCCTGGTGACCGGCCACGGCTTTCTGCTGAACAACACGATGGACGACTTCGCCACCAAGCCCGGCGCGCCGAATCTCTATGGTCTGGTGCAGGGCGAGCAGAACGCGGTCGCCCCCGGCAAACGCCCGCTCTCGTCGATGACCCCGACCGTCCTCCGACGCGACGGGCGCTCGGTCATGGCCCTCGGCAGCCCTGGCGGCTCGCGGATCACCCACGCCGTCCTGCAGGTGCTCCTGAACCAGCTCGAGCTCGGCCTCGGGCCCGAGGCGGCCGTCCGCCGGCCACGCATCCACCACCAGTTCCTGCCGGACACGCTCTTCTTCGAGGAAGGCGCCGTCGACACGCCGGCTCGCGCCCGACTCGAGGCGGCCGGGCACACGCTCGTCGAGGCACCGTGGGCGATCGGCCAGGTGCACCTCGCGGTCCGCCGTGCCGACGGGCGCTGGGACGGCGTTGCCGACCCGCGACGGGGTGGCACCGCCCTCGGTCTCGACCGTCGCTAGACGTCGATGGCCGCTGGCCTCCGGCGCCCGGCGGCGCCACCGCACCGCCACTCAGGGCGGGAATGCGTCGCCGCGATTTCCGTACCTCCTGGACGAGAGACCACCTTCCCGATCCCCCAGCGCGCCCCATTCGCCTGGAGGTCAGGAGACATGCATGCACCCGGATTGCCGCGGTTCCGCACCGCGCGCCGTCTCGCGTCCCACTGGCAGCTGAACGCCCGCTACGTGCGCTACTGCGCCATCGCGCTGCTCCTCTCCACCACCTGCCACGTCCTCTACCTGCTCTACGGGCCGGCGCCCGAGGCGCGCCCCTACGAGATCACCACGTTCATCCCGGAGGTCATCGACATTCCGGACGAGATCGACATCCCGGAGCCACCGAAGGAGGTGCCACCACCGCCGCTGCCGCGCGAGCTCGACCCGACCGCCGACGAGGACTTCGAGGAGGAGGACGTGATCCCGGCCACGCAGCTGCCCGATCTCGGGGACTGGCGCGGACGGCCGCCGATCCGTGAGTCGAGCGGCGGCTTCCTGGCCTACGAGACCGCCCCGGTGCCGGTCAAGCGCGTGCAGCCGGACTATCCGGATCTGGCGCGCCAGGCGCACGCCGAGGGCACGGTGCGCGTCCAGGTCCTGGTCGACGCCACCGGTCGGGTGGTCGAGGTGGTCGTGGTCCAGTCGGACACCGTCGCCAGCCTGAACCAGGCGGCGCTCGCGGCGGCGCGGCGCTGGCTGTTCCGCCCGGCGCTGCAGCGCGACGCGCCGGTCCCGGCACGCGTGGTGCTGCAGTTCCACTTCTCGTTGCGCTGAGCGCTCCGGCGAGCGGGGACACGGTCCGGGCACTCATTGCGCAGCCGCGACCCGCACAGGCAACGCGACACCAGCGCCGCAGCGTGGCGCACGCGGCAGGGAACTCCGCTTGCCGGGGCGGCGGCCGGTCGGTCGTCGCCCCCCCGCGTGCGCCCCCGGGTCGGGGCACACGGTCAGCCGGGCTGGTAGATCGCGAGCGCCGCTGCCAGCGCGCCGACCAGCGGCAGCACGAGGAGCAGCAGCGCGGCGCGGCCGGGCGCCCGCCGCGGCACCACGACCGCCGCACCGAGCGCCAGCCAGATCACCAGCTTGCCCCACAGCCAGGGTGGGAAGCCATCGTAGCCCAGCCGCGCCAGCATGCCGAACCCGGCCACCAGGACGAGCGTGAGACCGAGGCCATGCATGAGACCGGCCAGCCGGCGCACCGCCCGCTGCGCGTCCCCGGCAAGCTCGTCAACCTCGGAGCCCGGACGACGCAGCATGGCGTGCACGCACAACGCGGCCAGGCCCATGAACGTGAGCAGCACGCCGAACAGGTGCAGGACCTTGTAGAGTGAAGCGGACATCGTGAACGACTCCCACCCGCGATCACGCCGGGCGGCGCCCGTCCCGGCGTCGTGATCGCGCTCGCGATGGACCGCCAGGGCGTCCCTTGCGTCCCGGCGGCGGGTCTCTAGAATGGGCGGCGCGAGCCTAGCACGAGCGGGCCGATCTCCCCACGCGCGAGGACCGTCGCATGCTGCCTGTCTGGACGTCACGAAGCTCAGGACCGCCGCCGCGCGCGGCCTGGACGACCGCCGCCCTGGCCTTCCTCCTGGCCGTGCCAGGCTCGGTCCTGCCGCCCACCGAGGCCGGCGCCCAGCCGTCGGCGACGTCGCCGCTCGCCGCCGATGGCGCCACGGCGCGCGAGCTGGTCGTGGCGACCCGGGTCGCCGCCCCCTTCGTGCTGCGCCAGCCCGACGGCGGCTGGACGGGACTGTCGATCGAGCTCTGGGAGCGCATCGCGGCGACGCTCGGCTGGAGCTACCGCTACGAGGAGCGCGACCTCACGGACATGCTGGCGGGAGTCGAGAACGGCACCATCGACGTCGCGGTGGCGGCGCTGACCGTGACGGCGGCGCGCGAGGAGCAGATGGACTTCACCCACCCGTTCCACAGCTCGGGGCTGGGGATCGCAGTCCCCGCCGCACGGCGGAGTGCCTGGCTGTCCTTGGTGCACCGGCTGGTCTCGAGCGCCTTCGTCCAGGCGGCGGGTGGTCTCCTGACGCTGCTGCTCCTGGTCGGCTGGATCGTGTGGCTCGTCGAGCGCCGCCACAACCCCGGGCAGTTCGCGCACGGCTGGCGCGGGCTCGGGGCCGGCCTCTGGTGGTCGGCTGTCACCATGACGACGGTCGGGTACGGTGACAAGGCGCCGGAGACCCTGGCCGGGCGCACCCTGGCGATCATCTGGATGTTCGCCTCGGTGGCGCTCATCTCGGGCTTCACGGCGGCCATCGCCTCGTCGCTGACGATCGGAGAGCTCGAGTCGCGCATCCAGGGGCCGGACGACCTCACCGGCAAGCGGGTCGGGACGGTGGCGGCCTCGACGAGCGACACCTGGCTCGCCGACCGTCAGATCGCCGCGCGTCACCAGCCGACGATCGCCGATGCCGTCCGGGCGCTGGCGCGGGGCGAGCTCGACGCGGTGGTCTACGACGCGCCCATCCTCATGTACCTGGCGCAGACCAAGACCGGAGGCGCCGTGCGTGTCCTGCCGCGACTCCTGGAGCACCAGGATTACGCGTTCGCGCTGAGGAGCGGGAGCGCATTGCGAGAGCCGCTCAACCAGGAGCTTCTCAGGCAGCTCGCGGAACCTGCGTGGGACGCGATCCGCGTCCGCTACCTCGGCGAGTGAGACGCGGCGGGCGCGGTCGCGCGCGCGGTGCGTCCGCCGCGGCGCTGAGCGCGGTGCGTCCACCGCGGTGTTCAACGCGTCTGCGCCGCCTCCGGCACGCTGGCCAGCGCCTGCTCGAGGTCGTCTCGCAGGTCTTCCCAGGCCTCGCAGCCGACCGAGATACGCACCAGATCGTCGGTGATGCAGGCGGCCTCGCGCTCCTGGCGCGGCAGTCCGGCGTGGGTCATCGACGCCGGGTGCTCGATCAGGCTCTCGAGACCACCGAGCGACACCGCCAGCACCGCCAGGTGCACGCTGTTGATCATCGTCTTCGCGGCCTCATACCCCCCCTTGACGCCGAACGAGATCATCGCACCGGGCCCCGCCATCTGCTTCTGCATGATCGCATGCTGGGGGTGCGAGGGCAGACCGGGATAGGAGACCCAAGCCACCTTCGGGTGGGCGTCGAGCCACCGGGCGAGGTGGCCGGCATTCTCCTGTGCACGCTCGACGCGCAGCGCCAGGCTACGGATTCCCCGCAACACCAGCCAGGCCTGGTGCGGATCCTGAGTACCTCCGAAGGTCTGCAGCGTGCTGGCGAGCCGCGCGTGCAGTTCCGGCGTGCGCGCGACGATGATCCCCGCCACGACGTCGCTGTGGCCATTCAGGTACTTGGTCATGCTGTGCAGCACGACGTCGGCGCCGAAGCGGAACGGCTTCTGGAGGATCGGCGAGCAGAAGGTGTTGTCGACCACCAGGAAGGCACCGATCTCCTTCGCCAGGCGGCTGCAGGCCTCGATGTCGGTGATCTTGATGGTGGGGTTGGCCGGCGTCTCGATGTAGAGCATGCGCGTGTTGGGACGCAGCGCTGCGCGCACGTGCGCGATGTCCTCGGAGCGCACGAAGGTCGACTCGATGCCGAACTTGACCAGGTGCTTCTCCATGAGCGTGCGCGACGGTCCGTAGACCGCGTCGGTGCCCACCACGTGGTCACCCTGCTCGAGGAGCGCCAGCGCCACGGTCGAGACCGCGGCCATGCCGGTGGCGGTGGCCAGCGCGTCGTGCCCACCCTCGAGCTCCGCCACGCACTGCTCGAGTGCGCGGATCGTCGGGTTGCCGAGCCGCGTGTACTTGAAGCCCGCGTCCTTGCCGGCAAAGCGGGCCGCGCCCTCGTCGGCATCGCGGAACGAGAAGGTCGAGGACTGGTAGATCGGGACGGAGACGGCTCCGTAGTGGGGATCGGGTGGCGGACCTGCGTGAACGACCTGTGTCTCCTGACGGCTACCGTGCTTCGATTCCATCGACATCCTCCAGATCCGACCCCCGGGCGCGGGACGTATGCCGCGCGGAGCACCGCGGTCGACACACGCCGGAGCGAGTATAGCAGCAATGTCTGTGCGGGACGACTGCCTCGGTCTGCCCGTCCCACCGCCTCGACCGCTCGTGTCGATCGTCGCGGTGGAGATGTGATCGCGCCGCACCCTGTGTCTGGCGAGCGGCGAGCGGCGCCTGGACGGCGATGCCGTGCGCCGTGCCGACACGGTGCGTCACGGTGGGTGTGCCGGGCAGCGTGTGGCGTGGCGCTCAGCGCCAGGCAGCCAGCCGTGCGCGGTCGTGCAGGAGCGTCGCCTCGAGCCAGTCGAGGGCGAAGGCGAGGCAGGAGTCCGGGTCGTCGCGGATCGCGGCGCGGAACCGTTCGGCGACCCCGAGCCGTTCGAGCAGCTCGACCGCGTCGGCGAAATCGACGAACCGGTCGAGCTGGTACGTCCCGAGGTCGACGAGCCGGGCCTGCTTCGATGTCAGCGGGCCGAGCACCGATGCGGACCGTGTCATCAGCTCCAGGTAGCGATCGCTCATCGCCTGGTACGGCGCCAGCCCTTGATCGTCAAGCCAGCTGGTCGCGCTCCGGACCCGACCCTCGTCGAAGCCCTGGCAGTGGGGCTCGCGAACCACCACGAGGCGCGCCTCGATGCCTCCGGCCGCCGCCACCCGCGCCGCGCGGCCGAGTGGGTAGCTGCGGCAGGCGGCGGGGCGATCCGCGTAGACCGCACAGCCCGCGGCACGGACGAACGGACACGGCGAGCCCTCGACGTCGCGCATTCGCAGCCGGCGGTACGGAAAGCCGTTGCCGGGGAAGCACTCCGCAACGGCGTAGGCGGCATCGAAGGCGGCGCTGTCGAGTCCCAGCGCCGTTCGCAGCCGCAGCACGTCGTAGGGGCCGAGCACCAGATCGAGGTCGGCGCAGCAGGCATTGAAGCAGGCCAGACCCGGATGGCACGCGAAGCGCAGGGGCGCCTCCGGCGCCAGGGTCGGCAGCTCGTCGAGGCTGGTCGCGGCCGGTGGCAGCTCGTCACCGGCGCCGTGCCCCGACCCGGCGCCGTGCCCCGACCCGTCGCCCTGCGCGGACCCGTCGTCGTGCGGGGTGGGGACGACGGGGCGGTCTCGATCGCGGCATCGCTGGGTGGTCATGTCCGGAGCCTACCGCGACCGGCCGCACGACACCAGGTGCACGCCGCGCATCCTGCGTCGCCCGCCCCGCCACCGGCGAACGCATGGCGTCGACGCGCTAGGCGGCCGTCAGACGACGGAAGCAGGTGAGGTGACCATCGTAGAAGAAGATCTC
>JASFRE010000108.1:0-10101 GCA_050115055.1 Candidatus Eiseniibacteriota bacterium
AGCATCGCGCCGCGTTGCCGCCCACTGGCGAACGCACGGTCGCTGGCAGGGGCGGCGGGAACGCTGCCAGCACGGCAGGGGCGGCCGCGATGCCCCGCACCGGACGAGGACGCCGAGGACCGCCATCCATGCAGTCATCCGAACACGACGGCGTACGCGGCGGGCGCACCGGCCCGGCCAGCACGCCGCCTGCCGCCGGCGCCTCGCACCTCGACGCTGCCGGCCGCGCCCACATGGTTGATGTCGGCGACAAACCGGTGACCGCCCGCCAGGCGACGGCGATGGCGCGAATGCGTGTCGGTGCCGCGGCGCTCGGCCAGCTGACGAGCGGCCGGACGCCCAAGGGCGATGCCCTGGCCGTCGCCCGCCTCGCCGGCATCCAGGCCGCCAAGCGGACCGCCGACTGGATCCCGCTCTGCCATCCGCTGCCGCTCGAGCTCGTCGAGGTCGACGTGACGCCCGATCCGGACGCCGGGCAGGTGTACCTTCGCGCGGTCGCGCGGGCCCGCGCGCGGACCGGCGTCGAGATGGAGGCGCTCGTCGCCGTCACCGCGGCGGCGCTGGCGCTGTACGACATGCTGAAGGGCACCGATCCGGCCATCGTCATCGAGACCGTGCGCCTCGTCGAGAAGCGTGGCGGCCGCCGCGGCACCTTCACGCATCCGGACGGTCCCGATGAGGAGCCGGCGTGAGGGTCGCCCTCCTGACGGTCTCCGATCGCGCCGCCCGCGGCGAACGCGCTGACCGCTCGGGGCCGGCGCTCCGGCGCGCGCTCGAGGCGCACGGCGACACGGTGATCACGCTCGACACCGTGCCCGACGAGACCGCCCGGATCAGTGCCTGGCTCGCCGCGGCGGTCGATCGGCTCGACGCCGAGCTCGTCCTGACCTCCGGTGGCACCGGCCTGGCGCCGCGCGACGTGACCCCCGAGGCGACGGCGGCGGTCCTCGAGCGCCCGGTCCCCGGCATTCCGGAGGCGATGCGCGCCGCCACCCGCGACCGCACGCCGATGGCGGCCCTGACACGTGGCGTCGCCGGCATCCGCGGTCGCACGCTGATCGTCAACCTGCCGGGCAGTCCGCGCGGCGCCGTCGACTGCCTCGAGGCGATCTACCCGGTCATCGTCCACGGCGTCGACCTGCTGCGCGATCGCGCCACCGGACACCCGTCCCCGCGACGGTGAGCCACCATGTCGAGGAGCGACACGATCCCTCCCGAGGACCGCGACCTGGTGTCGATCGACGCCGCCCGGCGCCGCATGCTCTCCCTGGTCCAGCGGCTCGACGGCGAGGTCGCGTCCGTCCTCGCCGCCCGCGGCCAGGCGCTGGACGAGGACGTCACGAGCGACGTCGACCTGCCGCCGTTCGACGCCTCGGCGATGGACGGCTACGCAGTGCGCGCCGCCGACCTGGCCGGGGCCACGCCCGACCGGCCGCAGCGGCTCCGCGTGGTCGCGCACCTGCCGGCCGGGCACGTCGATGCACCGTCACTCGGCAGCGGCGAGGCGGCCCGCATCATGACCGGCGCACCGTTGCCACCGGGTGCCGACGCCGTGGTCATCGTCGAGGAGACCGACGGCGGCACCGACACGGTTGCCATCCGCACCGCCGCTCGCCGCGGCGCCCACGTGCGTCGCCGCGGCGAGAGCGTACGGCGGGGCGTGGTCGCGCTGGCACGCGGCACTCGCATCCGGCCGCCCGAGCAGGCCCTGCTCGCCGCGGTCGGTCGCCGTGAGGTGCGCGTCGTGCGGCGACCGCGGGTGGCCATCGTCACCACCGGTGACGAGCTCTGCCCGCCGGAGGCACGGCCGGGACCCGGCCAGATCCGGGACGCGAACCGCTGGGGGCTCCACGGGCAACTCGAGGCACTCGGCGCGGTGCCGCTCGATCTCGGCCTCGTGCCGGACGACGCCGCCCGCCTCCGGCGGGTGATCCGCGACGCCGTCGAGCGCGCCGATGCCGTCATCACCACCGGCGGCGTCTCGGTCGGCGACTACGATCTGACCCGCGAGATCCTGCGCGAGCTCGGTGAGATTCACGTCTGGCGCATCGCCATGAAGCCTGGCAAGCCCCAGGCGTTCGGCACGATCGCCGGCAAGCCGGTCTTCGGCCTGCCGGGCAACCCGGTCTCGTCGCTGATCGTCTTCGACCAGCTGGTGCGCCTGGCGCTGCTCGCGATGGCCGGTTTGCCGCCCGTCGGCCGCCGCCGCCACCGGGCAGTCCTCGACCAGCCGCTCGCGAAGGCCGCGTCGCGCACCCACGTCCTGGGGGCATGGATCGAGGAGCGGGACGGCGTCCTGCACGCACGCCCGTCGGGCCCGCAGGGTTCCGGCAACCTGCTGGCGCTGACCCGCGCCAACGGCCTGATGATCTTGGGGCGCGCGGTGCGCGTGCTCGAGCCGGGCGCCGAGGTCGAGGTCGAGCTTTGGGACTGAGCCCGGGCAACGGTCGCTGGACCTCGCCGCCCCGGGGTGCGTGCTAGACTTGGCAACGGGCAGCCGTCCGTGCTGCCGTGACCCGCACCCGATCCCCGCCGGAGGTTCCCATGGCCCCCCTCCTCGTGCCCATCCTCGTGGCGACGCTCGCCGCCGCCGCCGGCGCGCATCCGCGCGACATCCTGCACCGGCCGCTACCGGGGCTCGAGTTGCCCCCCCACTCGACGTGCGACGCGCGGGCGGCCGACTACGACGTCCTCCACTACGACCTGGCGCTGACCGTCGACATGGACGCCGACACGCTCGAGGGCACCACGACGGTCACGATCGAGAGCACGGTGGGAGGGCTCACCGAGGTGCGACTGCACCTGGCCCAGCTCACCGTGCGCGGCGTCGAGCTCGGCGCCACGCCCCTCGCCCATTCCCATGCCGGCGACGAGATCACGATCACCCTCGACCGCCCCTACTCGAGCGGCGAGATCTTCACCCTCGCGGTCACCTATTCCGGGCAGCCCGGGCACGAGTCCTGGGGCGGCTTCTGGTTCTATCCGGACATGGCATTCAACATGGGGGTGGCCATCTACTCGCTGCCGCCGTCGATGGGGCGCTACTGGTTCGCCTGCTACGACGAGCCCGACGACAAGGCGACGGTGACCGCTCACTACACGGTGCGCGACGATCTCATGGCGGTCGGGAACGGCGTCCTCACCGGCTCGGTGCCGCACCCCGCCGAGCAGACCGTCACCTGGACCTGGGAGGAGACCCACCCGACCTCGACCTATCTGGTCTGCGTCGCGGTGGCCGACTGGTGCGTCATCCCCGACCCGGTCGACCCGGAACTGATCCACCATTACGTACTCCCGGCCGACTCGGTGAACGCCCTCGGCAGCTTCCAGAACGTCCACCAGATGATGGATGCTTTCAGCTCACGTTACGCACCGTACCAGTTCGACAAGTTCTCCTACGCCGGGGTGCGCAAGGGAGACATGGAGCATCAGACCTGCGTCGCCCACCTGCGCAACTACATCAACGGCACCACGAACTACGACTGGCTGCTGGCGCACGAGCTCTCCCACCACTGGTGGGGCGACTGGGTGACGATCGCCGACTGGCGCGACGTCTGGCTGAGCGAGGGCTTCGCCACCTACTCCGAGGCCGTCTACCAGGAGCACGTGGGCGGCGTGGCGGCCTATCACGCCTACATGAACACGCAGATCCTCGACTACTACCTGGCGAGCGGCGAGCTCTACCCGATCTACGACCCGGTCTTCCTGTGGGGGTCGACGAGCTACGAGAAGGGCGCCGCGGTGCTGCACATGTTGCGACACGTGGTCGGCACCGACACCTTCTTCCAGATCCTCGAGACCTGGGGCGCCACCTACGGCTTCCAGAACGTGCTGACTCCGGACTTCGTGGCGGTGGCCAGCACGGTCGCCGGCGAGGACCTCGCCTGGTTCTTCGACCAGTGGATCTACGAGCCGGGCTACCCGCGCCTCGACTGGTCCTGGTGGGTACGCGGCGGTGCGACCGTCGACACCCTGCACGTCGCCATCGATCAGGTGCAGACGGTGGGCCCGATCTTCGTGATGCCAGTCGATCTCCGGGTCAGCCTGGCCGGTGGCGACGAGATCGTGACCGCCGTCGTCGACGAGGCCGCCGAGCACCTGGTCTTCACGTTCGATGAGACACCGACCGACGTGAGCTTCGACCCGGACCGCTGGCTACTCTGCCGGGCCGAGGAGCAGACGACGTCGATCGCGATGCCGGGTGAGACGGGGAGTCCGGCGGCCGGTCTGCCGGCGGCGCTGGCGCTCGGCCCCGCGGCGCCCAATCCCTTCACCGCCCGCACCGGTGCGCGGCTGGCGACCGGCGATGCCCGCACGCCGGTCGCGGTGGGGATCTACGACGGGTCCGGACGGCTCGTGCGCCTGCTCCTCCAGGAACGCGTGGCGGGCGAGCGCCGCGTCGAGTGGGACGGGCGCGACGCCGGCGGTCACGGCGTCGCGAGCGGCGTCTACTTCATGCGCGCGACCCAGGACGGCCGCCTGGCCGCCGCCCGTCGCATCGTCCTGGTGCGCTAGCTCGCGAGGCCGGACGCTCAACGCACGACGAGCATCTTGCCCGTGGCCGCGCCGGTGTCGGTGCGCAGCTGGTAGTAATAGTGGCCGGACGCCACCGGCCGTCCGTCGTACGAGGCGCCGTCCCAGCGCGCCGTGTGGCGGCCCGCCGCCTGCACGTCGTCGATCACGACGCGCACCAGGCCGCCGCGCACGTCGTAGATGCGCAACCGCACCGGGGCGCTGCGCGCCAGCTGGTAGGTGATGGCACGAGCGAGCGGGTCGGCGCGGACGAGGAGCGCACCCCCGTCCCCCGGCTGGCCGGCGAGCTCGACGCCGGCCGACTCCGGCACCATGGCGACGTCGAGCCGCGTGGCGCTGGCGCCGTCGATCACCACGTTCTCGACGGTCTGCGTCTGATAGCCGTCGGCGGCGAAGACCACGTCATAGGTACCGTCCGGCAGGAAGGCGTGATAGCGCCCGTCGGGACCACCGCTCGGATTCGTCTCGTCGTGCTGGAAGGCGATGCCCGCGTAGGCGATCGTCGCCTCGACCGGAAGGCCGCTCACGGCATCGGTCACGTGACCCCAGAGCGGGATCGGCAGGTCCAGCATGTAGAGCGTGCTCGGCCAGACCAGCTGTGCTTCGGACTGCGCGGAGGCGAAGCTCGGCTGGAACTGGGTGGCGGTCTCCATCAGGAAGGCGTAGGACCCCTGCGTGGCGAACTGCCACTGGTAGTGCTCGCCGTCGGCGCTGGGGCCGCGGTGATCGCCACCGTAGCCCGCCGCCACCGAGATGGCGGTGGCCTCCGACTCGAGGTAGGCGTCGAACGGGTAGGACCAGCAGGCGTAGCCATGCAGCACCTCGCGCCCCGACGAGTGGTAGTCCATCACCTTGGCAAAGCGCTCGCGCAGGCTGAGCGCGATCAGGGTCTGGGTCTCGACCTCGGAGGCCGGCGACGGTCCCTTGTAGGTGAGCGAGGAGGGCAGCGTGCTGCCGCTGCAGGGATTCGACCAGCCCTGCGGGTAGTTGCGGTTCAGGTCGACCCCGATGCCGCCCGGATAGGGTTGCCGGTTCTTGCGCCAGTTGTTGTCGACATAGTAGACGTGGTCGTAGCCGTCCGGATTCCAGCACGGCGCGATCCAGATCTCGTAGGCGTCGACCAGGGCGGTGATGGTCGGGTCGCTGCCGTACTGCGTGACGAGCTGCTCGATGGCGTAGAGGGCCAGGACCGGCGTCACCACCTCGCGCGCGTGGTGACAGCCGACCATGAGATAGGCCGGCTCGTCCTCGTCGACGGCGACGTTGTCGGAGATGCGGACGGCGTAGAGATGGCGCCCCTCGTAGGTCGATGGCATCCCGAGATCGGTGGTCAGGTCGACCATGGCGCAGACCGGTGACGCCAGCGCATAGAGCTCCATCTGGTCGACGATGCCCTGGTAGTCGGAGTAGCCGGGCGGGATCGCCAGCTGCTGGTCCCCGCTGCCCACACCGCCCAGGATCTCGACCAGCGGGCGCCCCACCGACACCACCTCGACATCGAGGCCAGTCGCCCGCAGCGCCGCCGTCTCCTCCACGGATGCGATCAGCTCGAGCGTCGTGGCGGTGACCGAGCCGCCCAGCACGTCGTGGCCGGCCGCCTCGAGCTCGGCCGCCAGCACCTCGGCGCCCGGCGCCGTGATGCGCAGCTGGCGCAGGGTCTCCGAGGCGGCCGTGGTCGGGACGAGCGCCACGCCGAGGGCGATGGCGACGCAGGACAGGATGATGAGAGCGGCGCTCGTGACGCTGCGGTTCATGGACTCCCTCCGGTGGCGATCGGCCGACGAGCCGGGCGTGGGGATCGACCGCGGCTGGGGCGCCATCCGACGCTCCCTCAATAGAATAGCGCGTGCGGCGCGCAACGGTCAATCGGCGCCGCGGGCGGCTGTGGCCGACCGCGGGCGACCGGGCCCGTCAGCAGACCGACAGTCCGCAAGCAGGACAGCTCCGGCAGCCCTCTCGGTGCGCGAGCGGGCCGCCGCACTCCGGGCAGCGGTCTGGCGTCTGGACCAGCGGCCGCAGGTCGAGCTCGGCGGTGCGCGCACCGCGTTCGAGGACCTGCCCCTCGCGGCTGCCGTCCCGGTAGACCGTGATGCCCTTCAGCCCCAGGGTGCCGGCGAGCCGGAAGATCTCGCGCACCTCGCCGCGCGTCGCGCTGCGCGGCAGGTTGACGGTCTTCGAGACCGCGTTCTCGGTGTGCCGCTGGAAGGCGGCCTGCATCTTGACGTGCCAGAGCGGACCGAGGTCGTGCGAGGTCGGGAACAGCCGCCGGATCGCCTCCGGCAGCTCGGCGAGCTCCCGCACCCCGCCGGTCCGCGCCACCACCCGCCGCAACGTCTCGGAGTCGAGCCCCGCCTCGTGCACCCGGCGCTCGAACCCCGGGTGCACGTAGGTGAGCTCGGAACCGTCCAGGACACGCTTCACATAGCTGACGGCGAACAGCGGCTCGATGCCGCTCGAGCAGTCGGCGATCATGGCGATCGAGCCGGTCGGGGCGACGGTGGTCACCGTGGCGTTGCGCCGCGGCGGGCCGCCGGCATGGCGCGAGGTGGCAAAGCCCGGGAACGGACCGCGCTCGGCCGCCAGCTCCTCGGTGGCGGCGACCGCCGCGCGCTGCACGCTCTCCATGAGCTGTTCGCCGAGCCGCAGCGCGGCCTCCGAGTCGTACGGGATGCCGAGCTCGATCAGCAGGTCGGCAAAGCCCATGACGCCGAGCCCGATCCGCCGGTTACGGCGCACCACCGCCTCGACGGCGGGCAGCGGGTAGCGATTGACCTCGATCACGTCGTCGAGGAAGCGGACGGCGAGCTGCACGGTGGCGGCGAGCCGCTCCCAGTCGACGCCGGTCAGGTCGTCGAGCAGGCAGCCGGCGAGGTTGATCGAGCCCAGGTTGCAGGCCTCGTACGGGTGCAGCGGTTGCTCGCCGCAGGGATTCGTGGCCTCGATCGGCCCCAGATCGGCGGTCGGGTTCAGGGCGTTCACCCGATCGAGAAAGAGGACGCCCGGGTCGCCGGTCTGCCAGGCGGCGTCGACCAGGCGATCGAAGACCAGGGCAGCATCCAGCTCGCCGGCCGCGCGGCCGTCGCGCGGGTCGACCAGCGTGTAGCTGCGACCCAGCTCGAGCGCCTCCATGAAGGCATCGGTGACCGCCACCGAGAGGTTGAAGTTGACCATCTCGGACGGGGCGCGCTTCAGGTCGATGAACTCGAGGATGTCGGGATGATCGATCCTGAGGATGCCCATGTTGGCGCCGCGCCGCGTGCCACCCTGCTTGATGGCATCGGTGGCGACGTTGAAGACCCGCAAGAAGGAGACCGGACCCGATGCCCGGCCGCCCGACGAGGCGACGCGGGCACCGCGCGGCCTGAGGCGTGAGAACGAGAAGCCGGTGCCACCGCCCGACTGGTGGATCAGCGCCGTGTGCTTCAGGGTCTCGAAGATGCCCGCGATCGAGTCGGGGAGCGGCAGCACGAAGCAGGCGGCGAGCTGTGCGAGTGGCCGGCCGGCGTTCATCAGGGTGGGGCTGTTCGGCAGGAAGCGCCGCGCGGCGAGCAGCGCCTCGAAGCGCTCGGCGTACGCCGCTGCCTGCCGCCGCCCGCCGTGCGCCTCCTCGGCCCGCGCCACCGCCCGGGCGACACGCCGGAAGAGATCGCCGGGCGTCTCGCTCGGCGCGCCGGTGGCGTCGCGCGCCAGGTAGCGGCGCTCCAGCACCTCGAGTGCGTTCCGTGAGATGGCGTCCGGCGACGCCACTCCACCTGCGGGTCCATCCATGGTCGGCGCTCCTCGCGGCCGGCGAGTGGGCGGTCCGCCAGCTCCCGGGTCTATGCATATGTGTAGATAGGGTAGCCGAACCGGCCGCGCCGGGCAAGAACGAAGGTGCGCGGTGCATCGGGTGGGCGCCGGGCGGCGCCGGGCGGCGCCCGCCGGCTCAGCCGAGCACGACGACGCCGGCCCGGGCGAGGTCGTAGACCAGGGCCGGGAAGAGACCGAAGGCGAGGGTGCCGGCGGCACTGGCGAGGATGGCGAGCCCGGTCCCGAGGTCGGTGCGCGTCTCGCCGGCCGAAACGCCGGGCGCTCCAGGAGTCTCCGCGTCGGGCGACTCCATGTACACGGCGACCACGACCCTCAGGTAGTAGTACACCGCCACGACGCTGTTCAGCACGGCGATGATCGCCAGTCCGACGTGACCGGCATCGACGGCGGCCTTGAAGATGTAGAGCTTGCCCATGAAGCCGGCGGTCGGCGGGATGCCGGCCAGGGAGAACATGAAGAGCGCCAGAGCCCCGGCGAGCAGCGGATGACGTGCCGCCAGCCCCGCGTAGTCCCCGATGCCCATGGCGCGATCGCGGCGTTCGAAGAGGATGATGACCGCGAACGCGCCGAGATTCATGAGCGCATAGGCGACCAGGTAGTAGAGGATGCCGGCACCGCCGAGCGCGGTGCCGGGCACCAGGCCGACCAGCAGGTAGCCGGCATGGGCGATCGACGAGTAGGCCAGGAGCCGCTTGATCCCCTCCTGGTTCAGGGCGAGGACGTTGCCGACCGTCATCGTCAGGATCGCGAGCACCACCCAGACCGGCTGCCAGCTGTCGATCGCCGGTGCCAGGCCGACCAGGAAGAGGCGCAGCAGGGCCGCGAAGGCACCGGCCTTCGGGATCACCGTCATGAGCGCGGTGATGACGGTCGGGGCGCCCTCGTAGACGTCCGGCGTCCACATGTGGAAGGGGACGGCGGCGATCTTGAAGCCGAGGCCGACGATCACCAGCACGATCCCGGCGAGCAGCACGCTGTCGGGTAGCCTGCCGCCCGCGCGCAGCGCCGTCGCGATGTCGGCCAGTCCCGTCGACCCGGTGGCGCCGTAGAGGAGGGCGATGCCGTAGAGCAGGAAGGCGGAGGCGAAGGCGCCGAGCAGCAGGTACTTGAGCGCCGACTCCTCGGAAGCGATCTGATCGTGGCGCGCCCCGGCGAGGACGTAGAGCGAGATCGAGTGCACCTCGAGACCGAGGAAGAGCACGACCAGGTTGTCGGCGCTCGCCATGAGCATGGCACCGGTCGCCGCGAAGAGGATCAGCGCGTAGAACTCGGCGCTGGCGATGCGGAACCGGCGGGCGTACTCGGGCGCCATCAGGAGCACGATGGCGGTGACCGCGAGGACGAGGCCGCGGAAGAACTGAGTCAGCCCGTCGATCGCCATCATGCCGGTGCCGTCGTCGCCGCCGACCACGGCGCTCGCGCCACGCATCGCCACGGCGGCGAGCGCCACCAGCAGCAGGCCGAGCACGGCGGGCAGGTGCGACTGCCGGCGGCTGGCCCAGGGCTCGAGCAGCAGCACCAGCGTCGCGCCGAGCGCCAGGATGATCTCGGGCAGGAGCGCGCCCAGCTGGAGATCGGGCAGATCGAGCATCAGTGGACCTCCCCGGCAGCCGGCGCGCCGGCGGTGGGCTCCGCCGGTCCGGCGGCCAGCGCCTCCGCCCCGTCGTCGCCATCGAGCTCGACCTCGATCGACTGCGCCGGCGCGGCCGACGCCACGCGATCGGCCAGCGTCTCGAGCGCCGGCCGCGCCGGTTCGAG
>JASFRE010000109.1:0-10098 GCA_050115055.1 Candidatus Eiseniibacteriota bacterium
CAACGCGATGCTCTGGAAGACGTCGCCGGCCGCGACGGAGCTCGAGGAGTGCGTCCTCGACTGGCTGCGCCAGATGCTGGGCCTCGAGCCCGGCTGGTACGGGCAGATCCTCGACACCGCGTCGGTCGCCAGCCTGTGCGCGATGGCGGCGGCGCGCGAGGCGGTGCCGGATCTCGAGGTGCGCGAGCGCGGGCTGGCCGACGGCGCGCGGCTACGCGCCTACACCTCGACCCAGGCCCACTCGTCGATCGAGAAGGCGGCCATCGTCCTCGGCATCGGCCGCCAGGGGCTCAGGCGGATCCCGACCGACGCGGCCTTCCGGATGGATGCCGGTGCCCTCGCGCGCGCCATCGAGGAGGACCGCGGCGCCGGCTGGCAACCGTTCTGCGCCGTCGCGACCGTCGGCACCACCTCGACCACCAGCATCGATCCGGTGACCGCGATCGCTCGCGTTTGCCGCGAGCATGGCCTGTGGCTGCACGTCGATGCCGCCTACGGCGGCGCCGCCGCCATCCTGCCGGAGATGCGCGGCGTGCTGGCCGGCTGCGACCGCGCCGACTCGCTGGTCGTCAACCCGCACAAGTGGCTCTTCACGCCGATCGATTGCTCGGCCTTCTACTGCCGACGCCCCGATGTGCTGCGGCAGGCGCTCAGCCTGGTGCCCGAGTATCTGAAGACCGGCGCGGACGACAGCGTGCGCAACCTGATGGACTACGGGGTATCGCTCGGCCGGCGCTTCCGCGCCCTCAAGCTCTGGATGGTGCTCCGCACCTTCGGGCGCCGCGGCCTGATCGACCGCTTGCGCGAGCACGTGCGCCTGGCGCGCGAGTTCGCCGCCTGGGTCGAGGCCGAACCCGGCTTCGAGCTCATGGCGCCGGTGCCATTCAGCGTCGTCTGCTTCCGCCTGCACCCGCCGCCGCCGGCCGCGGGCGGCGCGCTCGACGGGGCCGCGCTCGACCGGCTGAACGAGCGCTTGATGGACGCGGTCAACGCGACCGGTGAGGCCTACCTCTCCCACACCCGGCTCGGCGAGCGCTTCGTGCTGCGGCTGGCGATCGGCAACCTGCGTACGACCGCCCGGCACGTGCGGCGCGCCTGGGCGCTGCTCCGGCAGGAGGGGGCGCGGCTCCAGCAGGAGGAGACGCGACTCACGGCGGAGTGACTCGAGCGGCGCCGGCGTGCGCCGGGCGAGCTGGTCGGCGGGGGCGCCGGCCCCGGCCGGCCGGGCGTTCGCACCGCTGTCCGGCTCCTGCTCAGGCGATCTCGTGGTGGTCGTCGTCGCCCCGACCGTCACCATCACCGTCGCCGGCGGCAGCATGCCTGGCCGGGCTGGTGCCAAGCAGGCCGCTGACTCCCTCGAGCTCGGCACCCAGCGACCGCACCCAGCTCGGGTCGAGGAGATCGGCCAGCGTGTAGCCGTGCAGCACCTCGGCGATCCGGTGGTTGATCAGGGCGTAGACGATCCGGCACTCGCAGAACTCGGTGCGCGGGCAGGACTCGGGCAGCTCGAGGCAGTCGACGAGGCAGATCGGACCGATGGTCGCCTCGATGATGGCACCGATGGTGATCGCACCGGCCGGCCGGGTCAGGCGGTAGCCGCCGGTCCGTCCGGCGGTGGCCCGGATCAGACGGGCGGTGCGCAGGGCGGCCGCGACCTGCTCCAGGTAGCCTCGCGACAGCCCCGTGCGCTCGGAGATCGAGGCGAGGCTGACCGGGTGCTGGGTGCCCCCGCGGCGGCCCACGTCCAGCATCATGCGGAGCCCGTAGCGGGCACGACTGGACAGCTTCATGGGCCCAGATTACTCCAACTGAGTCGATCGGTTTACTTCGAATTTCTCCCGCCAGACCGGACGACGGAGCCCCCGCGACCGTCGCCGGTCACGGGGGCCCGTCCGGTAGCCTGCGAGCGCGCGGGGCGCCGCTGCTCAGACCTTGGCCGCCTCCGACTGGTAGTACTTCATGAGGATCTCGGCCACCTCGGGGCGCGAGAACTCGACCGGCAGCGCCTCGCCGTTCGAGAGCATCTCGCGGACCTTGGTGCCCGACAGGAAGACCCAGTCGTCCTTGGTGTGATCCGGGGCATCCCGCATCATGATCACCTTGCCGAGCTTCTTCGACCAGGCGGTGTGGTCCGCCTTGAAGATCTCGATCTCGAGGGCGCCCGCCGGGACCTCCTCGTCGAAGATCGTCTGCGCGTCGAAGGGGCCGTAGTAGCTGCCGACACCGGCGTGATCGCGGCCCACGATGAGGTGGGTGCAGCCCGCGTTCTGGCGGAAGACGGCGTGCAGCACCGCCTCGCGCGGACCGGCGTAGAGCATGTCGAAGCCGTAGCCGGTGATCAGCACCGTATTCGGCTCGAAGTAGAGCTCGACCATCTTGCGGATCGCCGCGTCACGCACGTCGGCCGGGATGTCGCCCTTCTTGAGCTTGCCGAGCAGCATGTGGATCAGGATGCCGTCGGCGCCGACCGCCTCCTTGGCCATCCGGCAGAGTTCCTCGTGCGCCCGGTGCATCGGGTTGCGGGTCTGGAAGGCGACCACCTTCTTCCACCCGAGCCGCTGCATCTCGTCGCGGATCTGGTAGGCGGTGCGGAAGGTCTCCGGGAAGTCCTTCTCGAAGTAGGAGAAGTTCAGGACCTCGATCGGCCCGGACATGATCCAGCGCCCCACCGAGTTGAAGGCCGCCACTCCCGGGTGCTCCGGGTCGGTGGTGCGGTAGACCTTCTCGGTCACGAACTTCATCTCGTCCTCGGTCATCTCCTCGATCGCCTGGACGTCCTGGATGGCGATCACCGGCTTGCCCTCGACGTTCGGATCGCGGAGCGCCACGCGCTTGACGCCGTCGAAGGGCTTCGGGTCCTTGCCCATGTTGAGGATGGGCGTCGGCCAGAAGAGGCCACTCGAGGTCCGCATCGACTCGGCGACACCGAGCGTGTCCGCCTTGTTCATGTAGCCGGTGAGCGGGTTGAAGTAGCCGCTACCCATCATGACGGCGTTGGCCGCCGCGGCCGAGCAGACGACGGCCGACGGCAGGCTCTCGGCCTCCTTCGCGAGCTCCGCGCGCCTGGCGTCGTCCTTGACGTACAGCGGATTCAGTGTGTCCGAACCGTGCGGCTTGATCATGCCTATCTCCTTTGAGCTCCCGATCTGCACTCCCGATCGACCGGGTCGGTCGTCGAGTCTGGAGGTCACGCGGTCACGAGGACCGACTCGGAATCAGTGGGTGCCCGCGCCGGTCGCGACCCCGGCCATGCGCTCGTGGACCATGGCGAGGGTCCGGTAGACCATGTGCGCGAACTTCGAATACGGAAACGTGATGAAGAGACAGAGGGCGGTGCCCAGGTGAACGAGGTAGATGCCACACGCGAGCGCCGGCGCGAACACGAAGGCGCCGAGCTCGGTGAGCACGCCGGTGGTGATGAGCAGCACCACCACCGACAGGAAAAAGGTATCGAAGGCCGACGAGATGCCGGCCACGGTCGGCTTGGCGACGCGGTTCAGCACCAGCAACAGGCCGCCGACCACCAGCAGGATGGCCGAGATGTTGCCGAGGATCTTGTACGGATGCCCCTGGTCGAGCGGTAGCGGCTCCCGGGTGACGTACATCGCGACGATGAGGAGCGCCGAGGTGAGCGCCGCCCCGACGAAGCCCCACAGCACCGCGAAGTGCGCCCATCGGGTACCGCCCGCGGCGCCGCAGCTCCCGAAGCGCTTGTGGGTGGCGATGTCGACCAGCACCGGTCCCAGATGGGCGAGGAGCGAGCCGCGGCGCGTGGCGCCACGGCCCACGAGCCGCCAGTAGCGCCCGCCGCTCACGATGATCGCCAGGAGCACCAGGGCGGCGGTCGTGAAGAAGACACCGTAGATCAGGTGGTGGGGGACGAACTGCTCGTAGATGAGACGGGTCTCGTCGCCGGGCACCATGCGGTGGCCCGCATCGCCCGCTGCCGCCGCCGCGCCGGCCTCCCCGGTCTCCCCCTGGGCGAGCGCGGTGCCGACGAGCGCCACCGCCGCGTGCTCCTTCAGGATCTTCTGGTCGGTCGGCGCGGGCACTGCGAGGCCATTCTCCATCCAGACGAGCGCCACCCAGAAGAGGATCGGGAGACCCAGCAGCAGCGGCCAGGTCCGCGCGGCCGCGCCGGTCAGGCGACCCATGAAGCGGGGCGCCGACAGGCGCTCGACGACGATGCTCCTCACCGCGGCCAGCACGTCACCCGGGCGCGCGTCGCGCGGGCATCGCACCGTGCAGTCGTTGCAGCGGTGGCAGAGCCAGACCGCCGGGTCGGCGGCCAGCTGGTCGCCGAGCCCCCACTGCGCGAGCGCCATCTGACGGCGCGGGAACGGCGCGCCGTCGGGCGCCAGCTCGCAGACGCTCGAGCAGGTGGCGCACTGGTAGCAGCGCGCCACGGCGTCGCCGCCACGCCGGCGGACGAGATCGCGTAGCGAGGTCGACGGGAACAGGGTGGTGGGCGTCGACATCGACTCTGCCTCCTGGTCCGGGCGCGTCCCGGGCCCCGCCCGGGGGGCGAGGCGGGCGGGACCCGAGACGGCGCGGGACCTGCCCCGGATCTGTGACGGACCCGGCCGGGGGCGCCGGCCGCGCGGTCCGTCGGCCTGTGAGCCCTAGAAACCCTTGTAGGGGTTCGGGCCGACCTCCTCGATCTTCTCGGCGAACTCGTCGAAGATCTGCGGGATGCGGTCGAACTCGTTCCGCGCGAGCTCGACGATCTTCACGCGCTCCTTCTCGAGCGTGAGCCGGTCGAGTGTCTCCTGCACGTTCGACATGCGCTTCTGGGCGAGCTCGGAGCCGCGGATGTAGTGGCACTGGTAGTCGTCGCCCGACTTGCAGCCGATCAGCAGGAAGCCGTCGATGCCACTCGACAGCGAGTCGGCGATCCAGACCACGTTGACCGCGCCCAGGCAGCGCACCGGGATGACCCGGATCCACGGGTTCCAGGTGAGTTTCCGTCGCGCCGCCTCGTCGAGCGCCGGCAGGGCGTCGTTCTCGCAGAGGAGCGCCACCATGCGGGGCTTCTCCTCGTCCTCGTCCGGCACCTCCATCGCCTTGATCGCCTTGGCGATGGCGCCGACCGAGTAGTCGGGGAAGTTGATGATGCGCTCCGGACACGAGCCGAGGCAGATGCCGCAGCGCCGGCAGCGGAGCGGATTGTACTCGGGCGTGCCCTTCGCGTCCTCGTTGAGCGTCCCGAAGGGGCACTCCTCGGTGCAGCGCTTGCACTGGGTGCAGCGCTGCAGCGCGAAGTCGGCGATCGCGATGTCGCCGGCACGCGGGTGCACGGCCTCGCCGCGCTCGTTGGCGCGGATCGCCTGCACCGCCTTCATGGCGGCGCCCCAGCCGTCCTCGCGGGCCTGCGCGGCCTCCATCGGCGCGCGCATCGTGCCGGCGGCGTAGATGCCGGTGCGGCGCGTCTCGTACGGGAAACAGATGTAGTGCGAGTCGGCGTAGCGGTAGCGGAGCGCCGGCAGGTCCGGACCCTGGCGGTAGCCGAGGTTCAGGATCTCGGTCCCCTCGTGCGTGTCCTTCAGCCGGTCGACCACCTCCTGCGCCGCCTTGACCTGCGACTCCGACTCGTTCTTCTCGATGCGCCCGTAGGCATCGCGGAGCTCGCGGATCGCCTCGCCGTCGGCGGCGTTCGGCACCATGCCGGTGGCCAGCACCACCAGGTCGGCATCGAGGGTCACGCCGTCACCGAGCAGGCTCTTCGAGAGCTGCACCTGGAGCGGGCCCGAACCGTTGCCCTCGACCTTCTCGACCTCGCCACGCGTGAACAGGCTCCCGTCCTGCTCCTGGACCGCGAGGTAGAAGTGCTCGAGCTGCGCCGGGCAGCGCATGTCCTTGTAGATGACCGCGGTCTCGACGCCGGGGAAGTCCCGGTGGATCACCGCTGCCTGCTTGAGCGTCGTGGCACAGCAATCGGTCGAGCAGTACGGCAGGTGCTCGGGGTCACGCGAGCCGGCGCACTGGATGAACGCGACCCGCTCGGGACGCTTGCCGTCGCGTCCCGGACACTCGAGCCTGCCGTCGGCCAGCATCGCCTCGAGCTCGTGCGAGGTGACGACGTTCGGCGACCCGCCGTAGCCCAGGTGGCCGAGCTTCGAGGCGTCGTAGGGCCTGGCGCCGGTCGCCTGCACGATGGCACCGACCTTGAAGGTCTCGGTGGCACCGTCGGTCGACTCGACCGTGACCTCGAACTGCCCGGGCTGGCCGGTGATCTTCTTGGTCTTGCTCTTCAGGAGCACCTTGATGTTCGAATCCGCCTCGACCCGCGCCACGAGATCGGCGATGTCGTTGGGCTGCGGCCGGTCGTAGGGCGGCTCCTCGGGCACCAGATCCTTCGCCCTGAGCAGCCGGCCGCCGAGCCTCCCGCAGGCCTCGACCAGGGTCACCGGATGGCCGAGCCCGGACGCGCCGAGCGCGGCGTTCATGCCGGCGAGTCCTCCGCCCACCACCAGCACGGTGCGGTCGATCGGTTCCTCGAGCAGTCCGGGCAGACCGAGCTCCTTCAGCTTGGCGATCCCCATGCGCAGGAGATCCTCGGCCAGCATCTGCGTGTCCTCATCACCGTGCGGGTGCGACCAGGCGACCTGCTCGCGGAGCGACACGCGCTCGGTCAGGCACTTCGACCCGTCGAGGCGGAACTCGTCCTGCTTCGCGCGATGCGAGCAGGCGGCGATCACCACGCCGTCGACCGTGCCGTCATCGACCGCCTGCCTGATCTCGGCCACGCCCTCCGGCGAGCAATAGGCGGCATGCGTCGCCACGTGGCAGGCGCCGCATTCCTTGCCGACGCCCTCGATCGCCTCGACGTCGAGCGCGTCGCCGATCTCGCAGCCCGTGCACAGGAAGACCCCGATCTTCTCCATCACGCACCTCCCACGGTTGCTGCCTGGGCCACGGTCGCGGCGCAGGCCCTGGCGGCGGCGCCGGTGGCGTCACGCACCGACGAGGAGACGTCCTCCGGGCGGCGCGTCACGCCGGCCACGAAGAGGTGCGCGTCGAAGTCGTCGAGGCCGAAACCGTCCGCGTCGTGCTTCACGTCGAAGGGCAGCGATCCGTCGCCCAGGTTCGGCACCATGCCGGTGGCGAGCACCGCCAGGTCGGCAGTCGCGTCGATGAGCTTGCCCGAGTCGACGTCCTCGACCCGGAGACTCAGCGCGCCGTCCGGTCCCCGGGTGATCTTGCCGACCTTGCCCTTCATGAGCTGGACGCCCTCCATGGCCGCCACCGCGGTCAGGACGTCCTCGTTGCGCCCCATGGCGCGGCGATCGATGTAGTACATCGTCACCTCGGCATCGGGAATCTGCTCCTTCACGTAGGTCGCCTGCTTGAGCGAGGCCAGGCAGCAGACCCCCGAGCAGTAGGGCAGGTGCTCGTGGTCGCGCGAGCCGGCGCACTGCACGAACGCGACGCGTTTCGGAGGCTCGCCATTCGAGGGTCGCAGGATCTTGCCGCCGGTCGGCCCGGCCGGTGCCGCGAGGCGCTCGAGCTGCACGTTGGCGATGACGTCGTCCAGCGTGCCGCCCCCGAGATCCGTCAGCTTGTCGATCGGGTAGGGTTTCCAGCCGGTGGCGATGACGATCGCGCCGACCTCGAGGGTCTCCTCGGTCGCCTCGGCGTCGAGCTGGATCGCGTCGTACTTGCAGGCCTCGACGCATGCCTGGCAGCCGTCGGGACAGGCCTCGCGATCGAGCACGTAGCGCATCGGCCAGGCGTCGAGATGTGCCTGGCGGATCGCCTTGACCTCCATCATCCCGAGGTTGAACGGGTCGGGCACGTCGGCCGGGCAGACCTTCGAGCACTCTCCGCAGAGCGTGCAGCGGTCGTTCACGTAGCGCGGCCCGCTCCTCACCGTGACCGACCAGCCCGCGCCGTTGCGTTCGGCCGCCTGGATCGTCGAGTCGACGAGCACGCGCACCCGGGGATTGCGCTCGAGGCGTCGCGTGTTGATCTCCATGCCGCAGCTCGGCGGGCACAGCTTGGGAAAGTAGTGGTGGCTGCGCAGCACGCGACCGCCGATCGACGGCTCGCGCTCCACGAGGATCACCTCCCGGCCGGCCTCGGCTGCCTCGAGGGCGGTGGTCACGCCGGCGATGCCGGCGCCGATGACCATGAGCGGTGGTGACGTCGAGTCTGTCATGGATTCCTCCCCGCGCCCGCTGCGCCTTCGCGCGCCCGCATGGTCGGCTCGCCGAACAGGGCGTAGCGTAGCCACCGGAATGAGAAGCGCAGCAGGGCCTCGTCGTCCGTACGCAAGCTCTCTGAGAGCTCGTCCTCGAGCTCGAAGCGCTGCATGAAGGTGCTCTCGAACAGGAAGCGGCGGAACCGGTCGAGATCGAAGCACGCCATGTGGAACATCTCGATGCGTTTGGCGTCGAGCTGCCGGCCCCCGATGAACCAGGGATGCGCGACGATCTCGCGGTAGCCGGCCTCCAGCTCCTCCTGGTCATCGATGCGCTGGTCGGCCTTCCAGCTCGACACCGTCCACTCACCGGGCTCGCCGGTTCCCTTGCAGAAGTCGTTCTCGAACAGGAAGTAGCAGGGTTCGGGATCCTCGCCGGCCCGTGCCGGCGGCAGCGCCATGCCGATCGGATACATGCGGCAGGACCAGGGACGATCCTCGTAGACGCCGCAGCCCTTCTCGCGGTCCACGAAGTGACAGTGCTTGTCCTCGGCATCGCTCATCCGGAGCATCACCACCGGGAGGTGGAGGTCCTTGGTGATCGGCATGAGCGCGTACTTCTCCAGGAACTCGGTGGTCGTGATGCCGAGGCGCCGGGCCAGCCGGAGCACGTCGACCGGCGTCAGGAAGATGTTGACGTCGGCACAGCAGTGCGTGAAGCACTCGAGGTTCTTGTGACACCCGAAACAGAAGGTGTCGTCGGCCGCGAGCTGGCGGTGGCCGCGCAGGGCCTCGGGCAGCTCCTGGGGCGCGAAAGCGGGTGTGGTCTGCATCGGTCTCTCCAGTCTCTCTCGCTTCAGGGGGCGCTGTCGTCCTTCTTGTTGACCTCGGTGTCGTTCTCGATGATGCGATCACGCAGCGCGGTCTCCGACCAGACGCCGAGCGGCGACGACCAGCCGGACTCCGGGTCGACGACCCGGTAGCGGTATGAGGCTCGCACGTGATAGTGCTCCCACATCCACTCCCAGCCGCGCCGGTAGTAGGGACAGGCATCGTTGAAGCAAGCCCAGTGGACAGACTGATCGTAAGCAACCTCGTCCGGTAGCGTGAACCGTCGGAGCGGCTGCTCACAGTGGGGGCAGATCAGCTTGTCGGTCGAATCGGACATCGTGGCCTGCCGGGATCGAAACGTGCTGGCGCCTCGAGCGCCGGATTTCGAGGAAAGGCCCCAGGCGCGTCCTGCACCTGGGGCCCACCTCTCATGAAGACTCTGTCCGGCGACGCGCGCCGTGCTTCATGTCGTCATCCGCTCTTCGTCAGCCGCCGAGCAGCTCGTGCTCCGCCGCCTTCTCGAACATGTGGACGATCGGCACCTTCTTCATGGTCCACTCGTCGGTCGTGGCGTTGTAGGCCGAGTTGACGAAGCAGTGCCAGTTCTCCTCGTCCATCTTGGGGGTGTCGGAGCGGAAGTAGTAGCCAGGCCAGCGCGTCTCCTCGCGGAAGAGCATCGCCCGGACGTGGGCTTCGGCCTGGAACGTGCGGTGGTAGTTCTCCCAGCAGCGCATCAGGTGATGGAGGTCCGGCGCCGCCAGGTTCTCAGCGTCCTCCTTGAGCATCGCGATCAGCTGGAGGGCGCGCTCGAGATTGGGCTTCGACGTGGTGAACTGCGCCGAGACGCCGCCTGCGTACTCGTCCATGAGCTTCTGCAGTCGCATCATGTACATCTTCGGCAGGACGTAGTGCGGGTTGACGTCGGTCTGCGTGGTCTTGTCCTTGTTCTCCTCGTAGAGCTTGAGGGGCTTCAGGATCCGATCCTTGAGCCCGCCGAGCACGCCCGTGTCGTAGTGGGCCTCATCCAGCTTCTCGTTGACGAGGTAGCGGACCGCCGACTTGGCGGCAATCCGGCCCTCGGCGTGCGAGCCGGAGGAGAACTTGTGCGACGAGGCGCCGGAGGCGTC
>JASFRE010000110.1:0-10045 GCA_050115055.1 Candidatus Eiseniibacteriota bacterium
CGGCGATCACAAGCAGGCCAGGCAGCCGATCGAGCTGCTCGACGAGACCATGCGCGATGGCCTGCAGTCGGCATCGGTGATCGACCCGCCGGTCGAGCGCAAGATCGAGATCCTGCACCTCATGGACCGGCTCGGGCTGTCGTCGGCCAACATCGGGCTGCCTGGAGCCGGGCCGCGCACCGTCGAGCAGGTCGAGGCTCTCGCCCGCGAGATCCGCGACGCCCGGCTCGCCATCCGTCCGAACTGCGCGGCGCGCACCGTCATCCGCGACATCGAGCCGATCGTCGACATCTCCCAGCGTGTCGGCATCCCGATCGAGGCCTGCACCTTCATCGGATCGAGCCCGATCCGCCAGTACGCCGAGGACTGGACGCTCGACACGATGCTGCGCCACACCGAGGAGGCGGTCGGCTTCGTCAGGCGGCAGGGCCTCGAGTGCATGTTCGTCACCGAGGACACCACGCGGGCGCATCCCGACACGCTGGCCAAGATGTTCCGCGTCGCCATCCGCGCCGGCGCCTCCCGGATCTGCCTGTGCGACACGGTCGGGCACATCACGCCGCGCGGCGTCGGCGCGCTGGTGCGCTTCACGCGCGACCTGATCGATGCCGAGGGGGCACAGGTCAAGATCGACTGGCACGGTCACAACGACCGCGGACTCGGCGCCATCAATGCCGTCGTCGCCATCGGCACCGGCGCCCACCGGGTGCACGGTACCGCGCTCGGCATCGGCGAGCGGGTCGGCAACGCGCCGCTGGACCAGATTTTGGTCAACCTCAAGCTCTGGGGCTGGATCGACCAGGACCTGTCGGCGCTCGGCGAGTACTGTCGCACGGTGGCCGAGGCCGTCGGCTTCACCATCCCCATGAACTACCCGGTGGTCGGTGCCGACGCCTTCCGCACCGGCACCGGCGTCCATGCCGCCGCCATCATCAAGGCGATCAGGAAGGGCGACGCCTGGCTGACCGATGCGGTCTACTCCGGTGTCCCGGCCCATCTGTTCGGCCTCGAGCAGGTGATCGAGGTCGGCCCGATGAGCGGCGAGTCGAATGTCATCTACTGGCTCGAATCGCGAGGCTTCGAGCCGCGGCGCGAGGTCATCGAGCGCATCCTGGCGCGCGCCAAGGCCTCCGACCACACCCTCTCCGACGACGAGGTCCGCGCCATCGCGGCGGGGACGCAGACCGTCGCGCGGCGTCCGCCCGGCGCCGCCGGCATGCCCTGAACGTGGAGTCCGACGCATGATCGCGATTGTCCTGATCAAGCAGGTGCCGGAGACCCCCAACCAGATCGAGTGGGATCCGGCGACGCAGACGCTCGACATCGACAAGTCGACGAAGGTGCTCAATCCCTACGACCAGTTCGCGGTCGAGGAAGCCATCAAGATGCGCGAGCAGGACGGCGGCAAGGTCTACGTGCTGGCGCTCGGTCCCGCGCGCACCACCGAGGTGATCCGCGAGTGCCTGGCGATGGGTGCCGACGAGGGCGTCCTGCTCGACGACGCCGCCTTCCAGGGCGGCTGCGGCCGCTCGACGGCGCGGGCGCTGGTGGCGGCGATCAAGAAGATCGGCGAGTTCGACGTCATCCTGGCCGGCAAGCGCGCCATCGACTCGGAGACCGCGCAGATCGCACCGCGCATCGCCGCCATGCTCGGGGTGCCGGTCGTCAGCCTGGTCACCCGGGTCGAGAGCTGGGACTTCGCCGGCAAGAAGGTGGTGCTCGAGCGCGCCCTCGACACCGGCAAGGAGCGGGTCGAGGCACGCCTGCCGCTGGTCCTGACCGCCGAGAAGGACATGAACAAGCCTCGCTACCCGTCGCTCATCTCGATCCGCAAGGCGTCGAAGAAGCCGATCTCCCAGTGGACGCCGGCCGACCTCGGGCTCGAGCCGGAGGCGATCGGCATGGCCGGCTCCTCGCTCCGGGTGGGGGCGATCGAGACGCCGCCGCCGCGCGAGAGCGGGCAGATCTGGGATGGTGACACGGACCAGGCCGTCGACGAGCTGGTGGCCCGGCTCCTCGAGACCAAGGTGATCGGCTGACGAGGCCGGGAAAGGGAGAGGACGATGAACGGCTCGAACATCCTGGTCGTGGCGGAGCTCAGGGACGGGAGCGCCAGCGCGGGGACCTACGAGGCGCTCGGCAAGGCGCGCGAGCTGGCCGGGGAGCTCGGCGGCACGGTCGACTGCCTGGTCATCGCTGATCAGGCGGCGTCGTACGCCGCCGACCTCTACGCGCACGGCGCCGACCGGTTGATCGCCGCCTCCGGGAGCGGACTCGACACCTACCGCTTCCAGCCCTACGTGCGGATCGTGGCGGCGCTGGTCGCCAAGCATGGCAGCCGCCTGGTGCTGGTGCCCGGCAGCTTCCGCGGCAAGGAGCTGGCGGGCGGCATCGCCGCCACGCTCGACTGCGCACTGTCGAGCGACGTCGTCGAGCTCGCGGTCGGCGGCGACGGCTACGCCGTGACGCGCGCCTGCTTCGGCGGCAACCGCCTGGCGACGGTGGCGATCGCCGGACCGCTGGCGGTGATCGCGGCGCGCCCCAAGGCGTTCGCGCCGCTCGAGGCCGACGCGGGCCGCCAGGGCGAACTGGTCGAGGAGGCGGTCGAGCTGGCCGCCGGTGAGGCGGAGGCGGTCACGAGCCTCGGCGCCCCGGAGTCGAGCGGCGAGGCCGAGGTCAACCTGACCGACGCCGAGGTCATCGTCTCCGGCGGGCGCGGCCTCGGCAAGGCCGAGCACTTCGAGCTGGTGCGCCAGCTGGCCGAGGTCCTGGGCGGCCAGATCGGCGCGTCGCGCGCCGTGGTCGACGACGGCTGGATTCCGTACCCGCACCAGGTCGGGCAGACCGGCCGCACGGTGACGCCGAAGCTCTACGTCGCCTGCGGGATCTCGGGCGCCATCCAGCACCTGGCGGGCATGCGCAGCTCAGAGGTGATCGTCGCCATCAACAAGGACCCCGAGGCCCCGATCTTCAAGGTCGCGACCTACGGCATCGTCGGCGACCTGTTCGAGGTGCTGCCGAAGCTGACCGAGAAGCTCAAGGCGAAGCTCGGCTGAGCCGCCGCGCTCGCTGCCGCCGCGGATCGCGCCGGGTCGGGCAACTCCCGCCCGTTGACCGACTTGGCGCGATCTGCTAAACTTGAAGATCCTGCCCACGAGAAGCACCGACCGGGTCTCCGACCGGGAGAACGATGCCTCGCACCTTGCTACCGCGCTGACGCCCGGGCGCCTCCGGCGCCCACGCTGATCGGACTCGACGCGGCGCTCGACATGCCACCGGCGTGCGTCCTCCGTCGAACCCCTTGAGACACCCAGCCGCACAACCTGGAGACGGAAGCCATGCGACCGAACGTCTCGGCGTGGATCCCTCGGTGCTTCGGTCCCTCGCCCTGCCTGCCGGCGTTCCCGGCTGGACGGCGCCCTGCCGGGCCCGCCCTCATCGTGATGCTGGTCGTGACCCTCGGCGCCGGCGTCGCCGGCCTTCAGCCGGCCGGTGCCGCGCCGCTCCGCGTCGAGCATCGACCGGGTGGGGCCGTGGCCCGCTTCGGGGTGGGGCAGGTCGAGATCGTCGATGCGGAGGGTGGCGCCCGGGTCGCGCTCACCCCGGTCCGTGACGCACGCTACGTGCCCGGTGCGCCGGCGCTGCCGCTGGTGCCGGTGGTGCTCGAGGTCCCGGTCGGTCAGACGGCGGTCGGCGTGGTGGCGCGCTACGAGGAGGTCGAGGTGGCCAGCGGGCTCGAGGTTGCCGCCGCACCGCGGCCGGCGCCCAGCGGTGCGGAGGTGGTGCCGGCCGCACCGGAGCGCCCCGCGCTGTTCGCCGGCGCCGAGCCCTACCCGGCGCAGGTGGCGCGGCTGGCCGGCGAGGGGTTCGCGCGTGGACACCGGCTGGTCACCGTCGAGCTGGCGCCGCTGCGCTGGGTCCCGGACGGCGGCCGGTTGCTGCTCGCCACCGAGCTCGAGATCGAGCTGCAGCTCGCGACCGCGACCGACCGGCCCCTGGCGCGCCACCGCACGATCCCGCGCGCCGAGGCGCGCTACGCCGGCGCCCTGGCCGCCGCCATCGGTGCCCCGCCGCCGGCCGCGCCGCTCGACGAGCCCGATTTCCCCGAGCGCTTCGTGCCGTCGTTCCGACCGTCGATCGATGGCTCGCCGGTCGAGTACGTGATCCTCACCAACGACGCCATGCTGCCCGAGTTCCAGGCGCTGGCCGACTGGCGCACCCGCATGGGCCTGCAGGCCGTGGTGCGGACCGTCGAGTGGGTCGAGAGCTTCTATCCGAACGGCGCCGACCGCGCCGAGCAGATCCGCTTCTTCCTCGAGGACTGTTATCAGAACTGGGGCACGCTCTGGGTGCTCCTGGCGGGCGACACGGACGTCATTCCGACGCGCTACGCCACGACCATCGTCCAGACCACGCCGGACGATCCGAGTCTGATTCCGACCGACCTCTACTACGCCTGCCTCGAGGGCAACTGGAACGCCGACAAGGACGATCGCCTCGGCGAGGGGTGGGTGTCGATCGAGGATCCGGGTGACGCGGTGGACCTCTATCCGGACCTTTACGTCGGACGCGTGCCGGTCTCGACCCAGCAGCAGGCCGCCGACTACGTGCAGAAGCTCCTCGACTACGAGCGCCTGGCGCCGGCCGATGCGAACTACCCCGCCAGCGCGCTGTTCCTGGCCGAGGACCTGGGGACGCTGCACGGGGCCGACATCGCCGAGGAAGCCTACGCGCAGCTCCACCCGTGGATGAAGGCAGTGCGCCTGTACGAGGACTCGGAGAACTACCCGGGCTCGGAGGAGCTGACGCTGGAGGCGGCGGTCGACTCGATCGACACCGGCTTCGGCTGGGTGCACCACGTCGGGCACGGCTATCGCAACACGATGTCGGTGGCCACCGGCTCGATCTCCAACCCCGACGCCGACGGGCTGACCAACGGCGACCGCCAGTCCTTCGTGTTCGCCATCAACTGCTCTTCCGCCTCGATCGACTTCAACGCGATCGGCGAGCACTGGCTCAAGAACCCCGACGGGGGCGCGGTCGGCTACATCGGCACCACCCTCCTGGCCTTCCCGGGCGTCTCCGAGCGCTACCAGAACGAGTTCTATCGCCTGGCCTTCGCCGACTCGGTGGGAACCGCCGGCGAGTGCCTGTTCATGTGCCGCCTGCCGTGGGTTGCACCATCCGGCGCCGAGAACTTCGACCGCTGGACACAGCTGGCGCTGATCCTGCTGGGTGACCCGGCACTGCCGCTCTGGACCCACCGGCCGACGCCGCTCGACGCCAGCCACGCCACCCAGCTGACGCTCGGTCAGGGCAGCTTCACGGTGACGGCGCTGAACCAAGTGGCCGACCCGGTGCCGGACGCGCGGGTCACCTTGTGGGCGCTGGCGCACGACTACAAGACCGGCCTCACCGACCTGAACGGCGAGGTGACGCTCGCCTTCGAGCCCGAGTCGCTCGGCACCTTCCAGACCACGGTGACGCGCCGCAACTTCCTGCCCTACGAGTCATCCGTTGAGACCGTGTCGCCGGTCGAGCCGTTCGTCTACATCCAGGGTGTGTCGGTCGCCGACACCGGTGGCCAGGCGATCGGCAACGGCGACGGGCAGGTCGACGGCGGCGAGACGGTCGAGGTGACGATCGGCATCCGCAACTCGGGCGGCGGCGGCGCGACCGGCATCACCGCCGAGCTGGTGGCGGAGACCGGGGCCGAGCATCTCGAGATCCTCTCCGGTCCGGTCGCCTACCCCGACCTCGACCCCGGGGGAGCCGGGCAGGGCGTGCACCTGGTACACATCTTGCCGACCGCTCCGCACGGATTCCAGCCGCGCTTCCGGATCGACGTCACCGCCAGCCAGGGTACCTGGAGCGATCTCTTCGTGCAGCCGGTCTACACCGTGGCGATCGAGCAGTACGGCCACCAGTGGCTCGACCCGGTACCGGGTGGTAACGGTGACGGCGTCATCGACCCCGGCGAGGCCATCGAGTACTCGGTGGAGCTCGTGAACTACGGGGTCGGGCAGGCGGTCGACGTCGGCGGCATGCTGCGGGTGCTCGACCGGACGACGCTCGAGCCGGCGCCGCTCGTCACGGTCACCGACTCGACGCACGCCTATGGCGACCTGGCGTCGGGCGAGCGCGCCAGCGGAGACTACGCCTTCAACCTCGATGCGGCCGCGGATCCGGACCAGCTGCTGCTGGAGCTGACGATCGCGGACAGCTGGGCGGAGCGCGCGGTGCAGTACAGCGATCTGACGCCGCCCGGCGGGGTCGACAGCCTGCGGGCGATCGGATCCGACGTCGCCATCACCATCAAGTGGGCTGGGGCGGGCGACGACGATCTCTACGGGTACGATATCTTGCGAGCCGTGGACGCCGCTGGACCGTTCGAGCGCATCAACCAGAAGACGGTGGTCGGGATCACCTTCTTCGAGGACTTCGGCCTGCCGCCGCTGCAGCGCTACTACTACCGGATCGCGGCGCGCGACTCGTCGTTCAACCAGGGGGTGCCGTCGGACGTCATCGAGGCATCCACCAATCCGCCGCTGCATCCCGGCTGGCCGATCGAGTTCGGGCAGTCGACGACCTCGGGCGTCAAGTGCATCGATCTGGACGGGGCGGCCGGTCTCGAGCTGGTCGTCGGCGCCGACTGCATCTACGCGTGGCACGCCGACGGTACCGAGGTGGTCGATGGCGACAACGACCCGCGCACCTCGGGGGTGTTCACGGTCGACGGTTGCGACGAGCTCAACGGCTTCCGGGCCGACGCGGCCGTCGCCGACCTGGACCTCGACGGCGAGGACGAGATCATCATGACCGGCTGGGGCCTCGCGGCGGGCGTCGGCGGCCTGTACGTGCTCGGTCCGGACGGCACCGAGCGGCCCGGCTGGCCGCGCACCTTCTACCGGAGCTTCTGCTTCGCGAGTCCCGCCATCGGGCAGCTGACGCCCGACCCCGAGTACGAGATCGTCACCATGCAGGGCGAGAACGGCATCGTCATGGCCTATCACCATGACGGGACCGAGATCCACAACGGCGACCTGAACGGGGGCACCATCGGCCCGTACTACCTGACCGGCACATCCTTCCTGTTCAGCAGCCCGGCGCTCGGCGACCTGGACGGTGACGGGCTCGACGAGATCGTCTTCGGGCTCAACAGCCACCAGGGACCGGTACTCGTCCTCGACCCGCAGGGCGACGAGGCGGTGGAGATCCTGCCGGGGTGGCCCTTCATCACCAACGGTCAGATCACGGCGTCGCCGGCCCTCGCCGATCTCGACGAGGACGGGACGCTCGAGGTCATCGTGAGCTCGGAGTGCGACTCGGTGTTCGTGCTGCGCGCCGACGGCACCCGGTTTCCGGGCTGGCCGCAGCATGCCGAGGTCTTGACGCAGTACGGTCGCTCGCCGTCGCCGGTCGTGGTCGATCTCGACCAGGATGGCGTCCTCGACGTCATCGTGGTCGGCAACGACGGCAAGGTGAACGTCTGGAACCGCGACGGAGCGGTCCTGCCGGGCTGGGAGAACGTGCTGATTGCCCAGTCGGCGCTCAGCAACTTCGTCAGCGAGGCGACACCGACGGTGGGCGACATCGACGGCGACCTCGAGTACGAGGTGCTGATCGGGGCCGAGGACGGCAGGCTCTACGGCCTGAATCACGACGGCACTCCGGTCCAGGGTTTCCCGATCGCCTTCGAGGGCGAGGTGCGGGGCTCGGCGGCGATTACCGACCTGGACGAGGACGGCCAGGTGGAGATCGCGCTGGCCGGCTGGGACCAGAAGCTCTACGTCTGGGACATGCCGTCCGTTCACGATCCCTCGCGGGTGCCGTGGCCCTACTTCCGCCGCGATCTCATGAACCGCGGCAACCCCGAGCCGCCGCTGGTGATCGGTGTCTCCGAGGAGGCGCGGGCACCGGTGCCGACCGTCTTCCGGCTCGCCCCGGCGCGGCCCAACCCGTTCAACCCGCGCACCGAGCTCGAGCTCGAGGTGCCGGCGGAGGGCGGCGCCGGCGGCGTGCGCCTCCGGATCTTCGACGTCGGCGGCCGGCTGGTGCGTACGCTGGTCGACGGGCCGCTGGCGCCCGGGCGGCATCGCCTGACCTGGGATGGGCGTGACGACGGCGGGCAGCGGCTCGTCTCCGGCGCCTACTTCCTGCGCGCGTCGGCATCGGGATTCGAGGCGACACGCAAGATCTTACTGATCAAGTGAGTCACAGATCATGAGCGAGCACAGGATGAGCCCCGTTCGCTGGTGGCGATGGTTGCTGGTCGCCGCCAGCCTGACGGTGCTCGGCGCCGGCCTCGCTGCGACGCCCGACCGGCTCGAGGCGCGTATCACCAGCCGGCGCCCGCCCGCCGGGCCGGCACCGCGCGCCGCGCCCTTCCGGCCGACCGAGCGTCCGTCGCTCGACGGCAGTCCGGTCACCTGCGTCATCGTCACCTCGGAGGCGCTGGCCGGCGAGTTCGAACGCCTGGCGGCCTGGCGTCTTCGCACCGGGACGCGCGCCGTCGTACGGACCGTCGCCTGGATCGACGCCCGCTACGCGGGGGCCGACGGCGCCGCGCGAGTGCGGGCCTTCCTGACCGATGCCTACGTGCTATGGGGAACGCGCCAGGTCGTGCTCGCCGGCGACGTGGACCAGGTGCCGGTGCGTTACCTCGTGAGTCGCTACTTCGTCGAGGACCCCGCCGTCGATCACTGGGAGATCCCGTCCGATCTCTACTACGCCGGGCTCGACGGCGACTGGAACGCCGACGGTGACGCGCTGGCGGGCGAGGTCGGGGACGGTGCCGACTTCGAGCCCGAGCTCCAGGTCGGGAGGATCCCGGTCGCCACGCCGGCGGAGGCGCGCGGCTTCGTCGAGCGCCAGCTCGCCTATGAGCGCGGCGACGCGTTCGACGACACCTACCCGGCGACCGCCGTCTTCCTGGCCGAGGTGCTGTTCGAGTCGGGCGGCACCGTGGAGCTCGACGGCGCCGAGTACGCCGAGCACATGATCGAGGGCCTGCCGCCGACGTTGCCCGTCCGGCGGCTGTACGAGAGCACGTCGACCTGGCCGCACGATGCGCCGCTCGGCCGCGAGACGGCGCTCGCGGAGCTCGATGCCGGTCCGGGGCTCGTCGTGCACGTGGGGCACGGCTTTCGCGCCACGCTGTCGGTCGGCGCCGGGGCGATCGGTAACCTGGACATCGACGGACTCGGGAATGGCCGGCGGCGTCCGATCATGCTGGCGCTCAACTGCTCGTCCGCCGCTTTCGACTACCACTCGATCGCCGAGCGCCTGCTCCTCGGCGAGGGCGGTGGGGTGATCGCCTACGTCGGCATGTCGCGCTTCGCCTTTCCCCCGACCGCCGACCTCTACCAGCGGGTGCTGGTCTGGGCAGCCTACGCGCGTGGGGCACCGACCCTGGGGGCGGCGCTCGACTCGACCTGGGCGTTGCTTGGATCGGTCGGGGCCGCCACCGACTCGACCGCGCATCGCTATACCAAGTTCGCGCTGGCCGTACTGGGCGACCCGGCGACGCCGATTCATGCCCGGCCGCCCGGGAGGCTGATGGTCGAGCATCCGGCGCATGTGGCGGCGGACGCGTCGTCGATCCGTGCCACGGTGCGTGACTCCGGCGGCATGCCGGTCGCGGGGGCCCGGGTGACGCTGGACGCGCCGGCGGAGCTGCACGTCTCGGGGCTGACCGCTGCGGACGGCACGGTGGAGCTGCCGTGCGCCGTGCCGGCCGCCGGCGTGGTGTCGGTGACGGCCACGGCGCCGGGGTACCGACCGGCCCTGTCGAGCCTGTGCGCGGGGACGGCGGCGGGTGCGGTGCTCGACCTCGCCCGGCTGGAGGTGGCGGGCGGCACGCTCGCGGCGGGCCAGTGCGCGGAGCTGGCGCTGGAGATCGAGAACACGGGCGCGGCGACGGCCGGCGACGCTCGCGTCGAGCTGTCGCTCCTCTCCGGCGCCGGGCGGCTGGTGGCAGCGTCGCATGCGCTCGGCGACGTCGCGCCGGGGGCGCGCGTTACGGTGCAGGGAGACTCGCTGTGTA
>JASFRE010000111.1:0-9940 GCA_050115055.1 Candidatus Eiseniibacteriota bacterium
CGCGCGAACTCGATCGCGAACAGCGGATTGCCGGTCGTCTGCTCGAAGATGCGGGCCGGATCGACGCCGGGGGCGATGCTCTCGAGGAGGCTGGCGGTCTCGTCGCTCGTCAGCGGACCGATCGCCAGCTCCTCGAGCGACCGGTCGCGCCGGAGCCCCCGGATGACGCGGCGCATCGAGTCGTTGTCGCCGAGCTCGCCGCTGCGGGCGGCCAGCGCGACCAGCAGCGAGCGGTGCCGGCTCATGCGAATGACGTAGTGGAGGAGCTCGGCGGAGGCGTCATCGCACCACTGCACATCGTCGAGGACGACGACGACGGGCGGTGCCGAGTGGGCGCGCGCCGCAACCAGCTCGGAGACCGCACCGAACAGCCGGTCGCGACCGTGACGCTGGTGGTCGTCGGCCGCGTGCGCCCATCGTCCCCCTCGCTCGTCCGGTCCGGGTACGGCGCGCTCTCCGGGGACGATCCCGCCGTCGTCAGGTTCGCGACTGCCATCGTCGTCGCGGCCGTCGCGCAGGGACAGCTCGGGGAGGAGCAGGGCGAGCTCCGCACCGAGCGTCGATCCGACCTGGGTCGGATGCAGACCACGCAGCGCGTCGATCCAGGGGCCGTAGGGCCGCCCGGACTCGGCCTCGTAGGCGACGCCATGCAGGACCGTCGCCCCGCGACGCTGCGCCTCGGCGATGACCTCGGCAAGCAGCCGGGACTTGCCGATGCCCGGTTCGCCCTGGAGGAGGACGACGTGCGCACGCCGCCGCATGCGCGTCATGTCCAGGGCGGTCAGCAGCCGGCCGCGCTCGGAGCGCCGCCCGACGAGCGGCGCCACCCGCAGGGTGAGGTCGGCGGCCGCGCCAGGTACCTCGGTATGGCCTGCCGCCGCGAGCGGATCGCCATCGGCCTGGCCGCCGTCGGGCGGCGTTGCCGGCGTC
This sequence comes from Candidatus Eiseniibacteriota bacterium, assembly GCA_050115055.1. Classification (GTDB taxonomy): domain Bacteria; phylum Eisenbacteria; class RBG-16-71-46; order CAVPCR01; family CBDCWB01; genus JASFRE01. The sequence goes on from JASFRE010000111.1 coordinate 931, forward strand.
GCCGTCGACACGGCCGTCGACACGGTGGATGACGTCACCGACATGGCCCGTTCGCTCGCCGCGAGCAGCTCGCGCCAGATGCGCCGCAGCTCCCGGGGCGGCTCCGGACCCAGCTCGACGAGCAATCGACCGGCGAGCTCGAGGTGGCGCTCGGCGTCTCGCCGGTGACCGCGGGCGAGCTCGAGGCCGAGGAGCGTGACGTGGCCGGCCGTGTCGTAGGGATCCACCATGGCGAGGCGGCGCGCGTAAGGGATGGCGCGGACCGGCTCGGCCGACAGGCGCTCGACCAGCGTCGCCAGCAGGCGGGTGCGCAGCGTGCGCGCCGCCTCCCGCTCCGCCATGCACCAGGCCTGGAACTCCTGGTAGTCGGGCAGCTCGAGCCCCTCGAGAAACTCGCCGCGAAAGAGCGTCGCCAGCTGCTCGAGGCGCCCGGTCGACGGCCTGCCGTTGCCAGGAGGGCCGGGCGGGGTGCCGTCGCGATGCCGGTCGGACGCGCGGCGCGTGTCGCCCGCCGCGTGTTCCAGCCCCCGGAGCTCCTCCCGCACCTCGACGAGATCGACGCGGACGCCCTCGGCGTCGAACGCCACCGTCGATCGATCGGCGACGATCCGCCGCCGGTCGGGCTCGTCGACCAGCGGTCGGAGCTTGCTCAGACTCCAGCGCAGGGCGGCGCGGGGGTCGTCGGCGACGTCCCAGAAGATCTCGCAGAGGCGCTCGCGCCGGTGGGGGCGGGCGCTTGCCACCAGGTAGGCCAGCAGCGCGCGGGTCTTGCGCGACGGTGGCAGGGGCACCGGCTCGCCGTCACGGACGAGCTCGAGGTCCCCGAGCAGACGCAGGTCGAGCGGGGTGGGCTGGGCCATGGGGATCCGATCGAGTGTGCGCGGGGGCACGTTCCAACGCCGGACCGAAGGGAGGCGGGAGGTCCGATCCCCAGATTGTGGGTCTTTTCAACGCTCGGTCCAACGGTTTTTCCAATGGCGCGGGCCGATTCTTGTCGCGTCGGACATGCGAGAGGCGCCGCGGCGACGGCCTCGCCGGAGTCCGCGGCGACCGAGACAACCCTCAGTGCATCAAGCAGATGGAGAGAGCAATGAAGACCACGATGATGAACGACGGCGCGATGACGACGATGACCCCGATGACCCCGACCACAACCGAGGTCGACAGCGGCGCCCCGGCGCCGGCGATGACCCAGGACGGCATGACCCCGACCCCGCCGGGCCGGAAGGAGACGCGCTACACCTACGCCGCGGCGCTCGCCGCCTCGGAGCGTGTCGGCTGGCGCGTCGAGGACCTGATCGGCGGCGACAAGCGTCTCGATTTCGCGATGCCGTTCCTGCCGGAGTCGCTGGCGCGGATCCAGGGCATGGACTTCCTGTCCGAGGACGAGAAGCGCGTTCTCAGCCAGATCCGCGGTCACGATTACCTCTACATCTTCGGGCTGGTCGAGGAGTTCATCCTGCCGTTCGTGCTCGATCACGCCCGTCCGCATCTGCACGGTGACGACGCCCGCGTGCGGGCGCTCCTGCAGTTCGCCAGCGAGGAGGCCAAGCACATCGATCTCTTCAAGCGTTTCCGGGCCAACTTCCTCGAGGACTTCGGCTCGCGTTGCGACGTGATCGGCCCGCCCGATGAGATCGCCCGCGCGGTGCTGGCGCACCACCCGCTGGCGGTGGCACTCGCCATCCTCCACATCGAGTGGATGACGCAGCGGCACTACACGGACAGCGTCAAGGACGATCAGACGCTGGACCCGCAGTTCAAGAGCCTGCTCAAGCACCACTGGATGGAGGAGGCCCAGCACGCCAAGCTCGACGTCCTCATGGTGCAGGCCCTCGCCGACTCCTGTTCGGCCGAGGAGATCGACCTGGCCGTGAACGAGTACCTGGAGATCGGCATGCTGCTCGACGGCGGTCTGATGCAGCAGGTGCAGTTCGACCTGGAGGCCTTCGAGCGCGCCACCGGGCGTCAGCTGTCGCCGGCCGAGCGTGAGGCGTTCGTCGCGGTGCAGCAGCAGGCGACCCGCTGGACCTACCTGGGGACCGGCATGACCCACCCGAACTTCCTCGAGACCGTCGAGGCGCTCGGACCGCAGTACCGCGAGCGCATCGAGAGCGTCTCGCCGAGCTTCTGCTAGGTCGGGTCGGGGGAGCGCACGATGCGATCCGCCACACGATGCGACCCACCACACGCGACCGGCGGGCCGGGCACCAGGCCCGGCCTGCCAGGCCCCGCCCCGGATGATGGCGGGCCCGACCCCGATGCTCCGTAGCTTCCTGGTGAGGCGGGTGATCGCCGGGGCCGGGGATCATCGCCTTGAATGTGCCGGACGTTACAGCCAGGAGCCTTGCCGTCGCCCCCCGATGATGGAGCCCCCACGAGCCGGAGGACCGAGAGGATGAGCACCTACTGCCCCACGCAGTCCGAGGTCGAGCGACTCCGCGAGGAGATCGCCACGACCTACGACCGCGTCGCCCGCCAGCCGGATGACCGCTTCCACTTCAACATCGGTCTCGACTATGCCTGCGAGCTCCTCCGTTACCGGCGCGACGAGCTCGAGAGCCTGCCGGCCATGGCCCCCGCGCGCTTCGCCGGGCTCGGCAACCCGCACCGGATCGGCGACATCGCGCCGGGCGAGACGGTGCTCGACGTGGGCTCGGGTGGCGGCATGGATCTGCTGCTGGCCGCCCGCCGCGTCGGTCCGCGGGGGCGGGCGATCGGTGTCGATCCGACCCCGGCGATGCGCGAGCGGGCGCTCGAGGCCGCCGCGCTGGACGGTGTCGCCGACCGGGTCGAAGTGCGTGACGGGACCGCCGAGTCCCTGCCGGTCGGTGACGGCGAGGTCGACGTCGTGATCTCGAACGGGGTCCTCAACCTGTCGCACGACAAGCGCCGCGCCTTCGAGGAGATCCGTCGCGTGCTGCGTCCCGGCGGTCGGCTCTACCTGGCCGATGTCGTGCTGCAGGAGGCGCTGCGGCTCGAGTCCCAGAGCGACATCGAGCTCTGGGCCGGGTGAGTGGCCGGCGCTCTGCTGGAGGCAGAGCTCGTCGCGATCGCACAGCGCACCGGATTCGACGATGCGCACGTCGTCGAGCGCTTCGACTGTTTCCGCGGCACCGAGGTCAAACGACGCATCGCGGCGTCGCGCGGCGTCCAGGGCGTCAACGTCTACGGCCGGGCGGTCTGAGCGGCGCCGGGCCGGAGACCACCGGGTCGAAGATCGCCTGGGCGAGGTCGGCAGGCGCGGCGATGGGCGCGGAGATGGGCGCGGAGATGGGCGCGTGGATCGGAGCGCTGATCGGACCGCCGACAGGCACACGGTGGTCGGGCCGTGCCGCGGCAGACGGCAGAGTGTGCGCCCGGCGGCATGACGGTTGCGCTAGACTGGCTCTCGCCCCCCGCACGCCGGACGCGTCGCCAGGACGGCGCGCACCGCTCGACGGGGGTGACGAGCATGACCCGCAAGACAGCCGGCGAGCAGGCGATCAGCGATGGCGCCGTCGAGGCGAAGACGGGCAGGAGCTGGAAGGCCTGGTTCGAGATCCTCGAGCGCTGGGGGGCACGCCAGCGCTCGCACCGCGACATCGCCCGTTACCTGCGCGACCAGCACGACCTCGGCCCCTGGTGGGCGCAGACGGTGACCGTGCGCTACGAGCAGGACCACGGGCGGCGTGCCGTCGGTCAGCGCGCCGACGGGACGTTCGAGCTCGGCATGCAGCGCACCATCCGGGCATCGCGCACCGCCGCCTTCGAAGCGTTCACCGCGGCCGATCAGCTCGGTACCTGGTTCACGCGCCGTGCCGAGGTGGATCTCCGGGTGGGCGGTGCCTACGAGAACGCCGACGGCGACCGCGGCACCTTCCTGGCGATCGAGCGCCCGCGCCGCCTGCGCTTCACCTGGGACAACCCGCAGCATTGCCCGGGCACGATGGTCGAGGTCACCTTCGAGGCGGCCGAGACCGCGTCGCGCGGCACGGTCGTCGTACGTCTCCGGCACCGCAAGCTCCGGAGCCGGGAGGATCGCGAGTCGATGCTCGAGGGCTGGAGCTGGGCGCTGGACTCGCTCCGGTCCTACCTCGAGACCGGCCGCCCCATCACCCACGAGGCCTGGCTCGCCGCGCGCCACTCCGGCGCCGAGCGGGGCGCTCGTTGAGCGGCGCCCCGCGGGTCGTCCGTCGAGCGGTGAGGATCAGGCGCCGGTCGCGGCGGCGAGCAACTGCTCCATCGCGGCCTGGTCCGGCCCGACGAACGGCGGCTGCTCCGGGGCCTCGGCCAGGAGACCGAGCAGCGTCTCGGTCATGCCGATCGCCGGGGGCAGGTGGGCACTCGCGACGCGCTCCGCTCCGAGGCCACGCACCGTCTCGAGCGCGCGCCGGAAGCTCGGGCGATCGATGTCGGCCAGCCACGGCGCATCGACAGCGCTCCAGGCAAGGAGCCCCTGCCGCAAGGCGTCGCCGTCGATCGCGCCGGCCTCGTCGGGAATTTCCTCGAGGAGGGCGCCGAAGCTGTCGGCACTGAACAGCGTCCCGGACCGGCGGTCGAAGGCCGCCATCGTCTCGGGCGCATCGTAGACCGGCGGCCTGAGTGCCACCAGTTCGCGGTCGCCCAGGTCCAGCGTCTGGCCGGGGTTCATGAGCTGCACGCGGTCGAGCAAATGCCCCTGCATCGCCAGCTTGGCCATGCCGAGAAAGCAGGTCACGACGCGTGCCTCGGGTGCACGCTCGAGGACCGGTGCCAGGTTCCCGACATGGTCCGCGTCGGCATGGGTGACCCAGATCCATCGCAGGTCGGCGGGGTCGATCACCGACTCGAGTGCGGTCAGGAAGGGGTCGCGCAATGCCATCAGACCGGTGTCGATGAGCACCGGCTGGCGCGCGCGGATGACCGCCGCATTGATCGCCACCTGTCCGGCGCCGGGCACCGGCATGGAGGCGGGAAGGACGAAGGTCTCGCGATCGAGGGGGTGGGGTGCGTGCATCTCGGGGTTCATCATGGTCGGGTTCTCCGCGAGGGGCGCCACCTGAGGGGCTCCCCGGAACGTCATCCGGGTGACATCGGTTGCCGGTGCTGCCGGGGGGCGGGGTTCGGCCGGGGGAGGCGTCCGGGCCCCAAATTTCATTAAACAGCACTGTTCACATCTCGGACAGGATAGGCGGCGCCTCGGGGCTTGTCAAGCATTAAGTGAACAGGTATGTTTACCGACATGATGAGACGCACCGAACGACGCACCTACGTCCAGCGCAAGCGGGCTGCCGACCGCGAGCAGACCCGCCGGCGCATCGTCCAGGCGACGATGGAATTGCACGAGGACCTCGGCGCCGCCCGCACGTCCATCAGCGCCATCGCCGAGCGGGCCGGCGTGCAGCGCCTGACCGTCTACCGGCACTTCCCGGATGACGCGGCCCTGCTCCACGCCTGCACCTCACGCTGGCTGGAGCTGAACCCGCCGCCGGCGGATTCGACCTGGGACGGCGACGCGGATCCGGAGGCGCGCGTGCGCGCGGCGCTTGCCGCCTACTACGCCTACTACCGGCGGACCCGGCGCATGTGGCAGAGCTCCTACCGGGACATCGATCTCGTCCCGGCGCTGGCCGAGCGCATGGCGCAGGTCGAGGCCCATCTCGACCGCGTGGCCGGGCGACTCGTCGCCCCGTTCAGGAGGCGGGGCAAGGCCGGCAAGCACTCACGCATCGTCGCACGCCACGGCCTTCAGTTCTCGACCTGGCAGTCGCTGGCGGGCGCCGGGCTGGCGGACGCCGCCGCCGCGACGCTGGTTGCCCGCTGGGTCGTCGTGGCCGGCCAGGCGGCTGGACCGTCGCCGCGGGCGCGAGCGTGACCGGTGGGGTCGCGCGGTCCCGTGCTCATTCCGTGGTCATGGCGGCGCCGTTGCACCGGCGGGGGCGAGCGGCTATGGTCTGGCCTCCCTTCGCCGGCCGGGGCATGCCGGCCGCACACGGAGTCGAACCGCATGATCCACAGGCCGTGCATCCGGGCGCCCGCGATGGCGCGACGGCGGCTCTGCAGGCTGCCGCAGTGTCGCCTGCTGGCCCGGATGGTCGCAGTCCTCGCCGTCATCGCGTCCGGCCAGCTCTGGCCGGCCGTGCCGCTGCGTGCCGAGGAGCAGACCCGCCAGGGGATCCTGCTCGCCGAGCGTCGCGCCAAGGCGCTCCGGCTCGAGCCCGAGCATCTCTCGGCCTGGGAGGCCCGGATCCGCTGGATCGAGGAGACCCGCCTGCCCGAGAAGGTCTTCGTCCGCGGCTGGCACGGACTCCGGCCGATCATCGGTGGCGCCCCGCAGGGTGCCGGCACCCTGGCGGGCGGCATCGGCTACACGCGGGGACTCGACAGCGAGCATCTCCGCGTTTCCGCGAGCGCCCGCACCTCGACCAATCGCTACCACATGCTCGATGCGGGCCTCGTCTTCCCCACCGAGCTGAGCGGCTGGCCGCTCCGCGTCGAGCTCGGTGCGGGCTTCCACGACCTCCGACGCTTCAGCTTCTTCGGTGTCGGCAACGACTCCGCGGACCGGCGCACTTTCTATCAGCTCAAGGAGGCCACGGCCGGCGGCCGCCTCGACTACCGTGCCGCTCCCAGCCTGATGCTCGGCGCGACCGGCCGCTGGTTGAGTGCGCGGACGGATGATCACTCCAAGAGCCCGACCGTCGGCTCGGTCTTCACCGGCGACCAGGCACCGCCGGGTTTCGAGGCACCGCGGACGGAGTTCGCCGTCTACGGGGGCCATGCACTGCTCGATCTCCGCGACGACGGCTTTCCGGCCGTGGGTCCCGAGCTCCGTCTCGAGGCGACCCGATACGAGGACGTCGACAACCGCTTCGACTTCACGGTCCTCGAGGCCGAGCTGGTGACCTACGTGCCGCTCGTCTACCGGAACCGCATCATCGCGGCGCGGCTCGCCACCTCGCACGCCATGCCGGATCGCGGCCAGCAGGTGCCGTTCTACCTGATGCGCCCGATCGGCGGCTCGCGGACGCTGCGCGGCTTCGACAGTGATCGCTTCCGCGACCGGCGCAGCCTGGTCGTCAATCTGGAGTACCGCTGGGAGGTCTGGACCTACGCCGATTTCGTGCTGCTCTACGACTCCGGCAAGGTCTTCAGCGACGCGGATGATCTCGACCTGTCGGGCCTTCACAACGGCTACGGATTCGGAGTGCGTGCCCATGCGCCGGCGGGTGGTGTCCTGCGGTTCGACATCACGCACAGCCGCGAGGGATTTTACCTGTATCTCTGGCTCGGCGATGCGCTGTTCTTCAACGAGTAGGCGGAACGCGATGCGAACACAAGCGACGGATGGCCGCGACGTGGTGGTGGCGCTTGTCGGCGTCGCCCCCCGCCGTCAGGTCGCCCTGGCGTTGCTCGCGGCGGCGCTGGGGATGGCCACCGTGTCGCCCACGGGGCCATGCGTGGGACCGGCCGCAGCCGACCCCGACCCCGCCGGAGCGCTCGACGCGCCGCTTCACTTCTTTCCCGATGACCCGCTGCGCGCCGACCGCGACCACCTCGACACGCCGGTGCGTCCGGCCGAGATCGAGCTGAGCGATCTCTATGATCGCTTCAGCCACATCATCTCGGACGTCGGATCGACGCCGATCGGCAGCGAGGCCGACAACGTCAACACACTCGACGAGGTGCCGGACTCGAGCTGGTTCACCAACCGTCACGGCGTGCGGCGGATGAGCGTCGAGGGGCTGGTGCGCGGTCCCGATTCGGGGACCGGTCCCGATCCGGACCGGTCCTGGGAGGTCTTCAAGAGCAAGAGCCAGGGACTGACGCCCGGCTTCCAGATCGCCGACGCGGAGGGCGAGCGCTACGTCATCAAGCTCGATCCGATCGCCGTGCCGCGCCTCAGCTCGGCGGCGGAGGTGATCGCCACCAAGCTCTTCTACGCCATGGGCTACAACACGCCGGAGAACTACATCATCTACGTCGATCCGGCGCGCTTCACGATCCGCCCCGGGACCATGGTCAGCGATCGCTTCGGCGACAAGGTCCCCCTCACCGAGCGGCGCCTCCACCGCATGCTGCGGCGCGTGCCGCGGTTGGCGGACAGCCGGATCCGTGTCACCGCGAGCAAGTACATCGCCGGTCGTCCCATCGGGCCGTTCCGCTACTTCGGGACCCGGAGCGATGACCCGAACGACGTCATCCTGCACGAGCAGCGACGCGAGCTGCGCGGCCTGCGCCTGATCGCGGCCTGGCTCAACCACGATGATACCCGCGCCCAGAACACGCAGGACAGCTGGGTCGAGGAGGATGGCAAGCACTTCGTGCGCCACTATCTCCTCGACTTCGGTTCGACCTTCGGATCCGGTTCGGTGGAGATCCAGCTTCCCAACCTGAGCTTCCACTACTGGATGGACCTCGACCTCATCAAGAAGAACGCCATCGCCTTCGGCCTGCACGTGCCGAGATACCGCAAGGTCGAGTGGCCCGAGTTCCCGGAGTACGCGGCGGTGGGCCGCTGGGAGGCGGAGGCGTTCGATCCCGGAGCGTGGAAGAACGACTACCCGAACCCGGCCTTCGTGCGGATGACGGCGCGCGACGCCTTCTGGGCCGCGAAGCTCATCATGAGCTTCACGCCCGAGGAGCTGCGGGCGATCGTCGCCACCGGGCAGCTCGGCGACCCCGAGCAGGAGCGCTACTTCCTGGACACGCTGATCGAGCGGCAGCGGAAGTGCGGGCGCTACGGTCTGAACGGCCTGAACCCGCTCGATCGCTTCGAGGTCACGGATGGGCGACTGGCCTTCGTGAACCTGTCCGAGCTGCACGGCTTCGTGGAGGGGCCTTCCGCGTACCGCGTCGCTTGGTCGGTCTTCGACAACGCGAGCGGCACGATGCGGCCGATCGAGGGAGCGACGGAAGACTTCGAGTCGGGCGCGGCGGCGGGCGATGCCGCGACCGGTCGCGCCGTGGTGGACGGTGGCGCGGTGAGCGTGGCGTTACCGGCGCCGCCGCCGCCGTCGGCATCGGGGGCGCCAGGCGCCGGCGAGGA